>NZ_JBARVQ010000097.1:0-9141 GCF_049646345.1 Albidovulum sp.
ATCACGGCGGGCACGGCAAGGCCAGCGTCCAGAAGCGCCAATGCGGTGCGGTAGGCGTCGTCATTGTTGGTGACGATGACGGTGCGGTCGCCGGGGCTGACGGCCCAGTTCACGACATAGTCGCGCACGGCCGAGGCCAGCATCACGCCAGGAATGTCGTTGCCTGCAAAGCTCAGGGGCCGTTCGATCGCACCCGTCGCAGTGACGATGTGACCGGCGCGCATCCGCCAGAGGCGATGGCGCGGACGGCCGTCACCCGGCGTATGGTCGGCGATGCGTTCGTACATCAGCAGATAGCCGTGGTCGTAAAGACCCGAGGCAATCGTCCGATTTCGGATCGTGACATTTTCCATACCTTCAAGGGTTTGGAGCGTTTCCTTCACCCAAGCGTCAGCCTCCTGGCCTTCGATCTGCACGCCATCCACGACGGCGCGGCCACCCCAATGGGCGGTCTGTTCGATCAGCCAGACGCGCTTGCCCTGTTTGCCCGCCGCCAGAGCGGCTGCCAGACCGGCAATGCCGCCACCGACGATCACCAGATCGGCGAAGGCATAGGCGTATTCATAGCGGTCCTCATCGCGGCCATGCGGCACGCGGCCAAGGCCTGCGGATTTGCGGATCACCGGTTCAAAGACATGTTTCCACGCGAAACGCGGGAACATGAAGGTCTTGTAGTAAAAGCCCGCAGGCAGGAACCGCGCCAGCTTGTTGTTGATGGCACCGACGTCGAATTCAAGACTCGGCCAATGGTTCTGGCTGGCGGTGACGGCACCGTCAAAGAGCTCGGTCGTGGTCAGACGCTGGTTCGGTTCAAACCGGCCGCCCTCGCCCAGACCGACAAGGCCGTTCGGTTCTTCCGCGCCCGATGCGATCACGCCGCGCGGGCGGTGATATTTAAACGACCGGCCGATCATCAATTGATCAGCGCCCAGAAGTGCGGAGGCCAGCGTATCGCCCGCATAACCTTGCATCTTCCTGCCGTTGAAGGTGAAGGACATCGCCTTTGCGCGGTCGATCAGGCGGCCGCCATTCTGAAGACGCGTGCTCATTTATAGCCCTCCCAGTTCGGGCGCTTCTGTTTGATCTTCGCCTGAAGGTCGGCAGGCGGGGACGAAGTCTGCGCAGGATATGTGCCGAAGACTTCCAGCGTCGCGGTGCAGCGGGCGGCGAGGAACCACTTGCCGCAGCCATAGGCATGGCGCCAGCGTTCAAAGTGTACGCCCTTGGGGTTCTTGCGGCTGAACATGTAGCCGTCGAATTCCTCGTCCGAGGAGCCCGGGCCATAGCGCTTCAGATGCGCCTCACCACCGGCCTGCAATTCAGTCTCGTCGGCCTTCACGCCGCAATAGGGGCATTCAAGGGTCAGCATGATACACCCTCCATGATGTTGCGTTCACAAAAAGTTCTCACCGGATATTGAAATACCTTGTTAACCTTCCCACATAGCCAAGACCATGAACGGAAAGGGAACACCCCATGAGTAAAGTTGGGACGGTGGCTTTTACAGGTCAGAGCGGCACCGAATACGGCTTTGATGTTTATTCGGTCGACACACAGTTCAACGACGTCAGCGCAGTCTACGCAATGTCCACGCGAAAAAACGACAGCGGAACGTACAAACACAGCGTGAACTACATTGGAGAAAGCGGCGAGCTTGGGACGCGGTTGGCAGAACATGAAAAGTGGCCTTGTGCCACCACGCATGGAACCAACGCTATCTGCGTCCACCGGATCAACGGAGACACTGCACGCTTGAAAGTTGAGGCCGATCTTCGCGCGCGTTACAACCCGCCGTGCAACAAGCAGTAACGTCGCCGCAGTTTCCGTGGCGTAGATTGTGAGGGGCAGCATCAATGCGCCACCCCCGCGGCGACGCTTTCGTCGATGAACTTGCCTTCGCGAAAGCGGTACATGGAAAACTCCTCGGCCAAGGGCGATTGCCCCCGCGCCATCAGTTCCGCCATGGCCCAGCCGGACCCCGGGATCGACTTGAAGCCACCGGTGCCCCAGCCGCAATTGACGAAGATGCCCTCGACGGGCGTCTTCGAGATCAGCGGTGAACGGTCGCCGGTCATGTCGACGATGCCGCCCCATTGCCGCAGGTTCTTCAGACGCGAGATCATCGGGAAGGTCTCAACCAGTGCCCGCACGGTTTCCTCGATATGGTGGAAGGACCCGCGCTGGGTGTAGTTGTTGAACCCGTCGGTGCCGCCGCCGATCACCATTTCACCCTTGTCGGACTGCGACATGTAGCCGTGCACGGTGTTGGCCATCACGACCACATCCATGCAGGGCTTGATCGGTTCCGACACCAGCGCCTGAAGCGCGAGGCTTTCAATCGGCAGGCGGAACCCGGCCATCTCGGCCAGCACGGAGGAATGGCCCGCGACGACCATACCGAGCTTGTCGCAGTCGATCGCGCCTTTCGACGTGTCGATGCCCACAACCTTGCCGCCCTCGCTCCGCACGCCCGTCACTTCGCATTGCTGGATCACATCCATGCCCATCTGCGAACAGGCCCGCGCATAGCCCCAGGCCACGGCATCGTGCCGCGCGGTGCCGCCCCGCGCCTGATAGAGCGCGCCAAGGACCGGATAGCGCGGCCCTTCGATATTCATGATCGGCACCAGCCGTTTGACCTCGGCCGGTTCGATCCAGCGGGTTTCGACCCCTTGCAGGTTGTTGGCATAGACAGTGCGCTTGTAGCCCCGTACCTCATGCTCGGTCTGGCCCAGCATCAGAAGGCCACGGGGGGAGAACATGACGTTGTAGTTCAGGTCCTGAGACATCGTCTCGTAAAGCGAGCGGGCCTTTTCGTAGATCGCGGCAGAAGGGTCCTGCAGGTAGTTCGAACGGATGATCGTGGTGTTGCGGCCCGTGTTGCCGCCGCCCAGCCAGCCCTTTTCGATGATAGCGACATTGGTGATGCCGTAATTCTTGCCGAGATAGTAGGCGGACGCCAGACCATGGCCGCCGGCGCCGACGATCACGACGTCGTATTTCTTCTTCGGTGCGGGCGAGCCCCAGGCGCGTTCCCAGCCGAGGTGATAGTTCATCGCCTCACGTGCGACGGCAAAAGCCGAATAACGTTTGAACCCCATGCGAATCCCCTTTCCGGCGTGGTGACACCTTTGGCGGCTTGATGGATCGGCGGCGCGATGGCAACACTCATCCAAGCGTCGCATTTCAGAAAAATACGACATTCCCACCGGTATGCGGCATCGCGTCCCGCCTTGCATAGGGGCTTTACCCTTTCAGACCGGTGCCGAAGGGCTTAGATGAAGCCAATCACGGGGGGGCTGCATGCTATTCTGGATCGTCTCGCTGGCTATTGCCGCCGTTCTGTCGGCAGGTTTGTTGCGCGCCTATTTCAAGGTGGGCGGGCCTGCGGCCAATGCCGACCTTCAGGTCTATCGCGATCAGCTGGCCGAGGTGGACCGCGACGCCGCGCGCGGCGTGATCGGCGAGGGCGAAGCAGAACGGACACGGGTCGAGATTTCGCGCCGGATCCTTGAGGCGGATCAGGCAGGCAGGGCATCCGAGGCTTTGGGGCGTGGCGGTCTGCTGGTTCCCTCGGTGCTGATCGGGGCGGCTGTGGCCGGGGCAGCGGGGCTCTATCTCTGGCTTGGTGCGCCGGGTTACCCCGACCTGCCCATCGCAGATCGCAAGGCGCGGGCCGAGATGTTCAAGGCCGAACGCCCGTCACAGGCCGAGGCCGAGGCTCAGACACCCCTGCCGCCAGCACCGGAACCCGACGCCGCCTATGCCGACCTCATGGGCAAGCTGCGCAATGCTGTCGCGGACAACCCCGACGATCCGCAGGGCCAGCGGCTTCTGGCGCGGAACGAGGCGGGGCTTGGCAATTATGCAGCGGCGGCCACGGCACAGAGCAGGCTGATCGCGCTTCTGGGCGGTGAGGCGACGGCGACGGATTACGCGACTTTGGCTGATATCTATGTGCTGGCCACCGCCGGTTATATTTCGCCCGAGGCCGAACTGGCGCTGAACGCGGCGCTGGAACGTGACCCGAAGAACGGCACCGCGCGGTTCTATACCGGCCTGATGTGGGCGCAGACCGGGCGACCGGACCTTGCCTTCCGCTTCTGGCAAGCCTTGCTGGAAGAGGGCCCGGAAGAGGCGCCATGGATTGCACCGATCCGGGCCCAGATCGATCTTGTCGCCCGGGCCGCAGGGGTGGATTACACGCCCCCCGCCACCAAGGGCCCGGATGCGGGTGACATCGCGGCGGCGTCGGAAATGTCCACCGAGGACCGGCAGGCGATGATCAGGGGCATGGTCGAGGGGCTGGCCGACCGGCTGGCGACCGAAGGTGGCCCGGCCGAGGATTGGGCGCGGCTCATCTCATCGCTCACCGTTTTGGGCGAGACGGAGCGGGCCAAGGCCGTCTGGGCTGACGCGCAAGGCGTCTTTGCGGACCATCCCAACGAACTCGCAAAGATCCGTGCGGCAGCGCTTCAGGCGGGGATCGCGGAATGATCTGCGAGGCGATGGAGGATTTCGCGGCCGCCCTGCCCCGCGACCGGGCCCTGGCGGGGCTCGACCTTGGCACCAAGACCATCGGTGTCGCGGTCTCGGACCGGCGCCTGTCGGTGGCCACGCCGCTTGAAACGATCAAACGCACGAAATTCACCGCCGATGCCAATGCATTGCTGGTGATCTGCGCCAAGCGCGAGATCGGCGGCATTGTCCTTGGCCTGCCACGCAATATGGACGGCAGCGAAGGGCCGCGCTGCCAATCGACCCGCGCCTTCGCCCGTAATCTGGAGCGTCTGACCGAGCTGCCCATCACCTTCTGGGATGAACGCCTGTCGACCGTCGCCGCCGAACGCGCCCTGCTTGAGGCGGATACGACACGCAAACGTCGTTCCGAGGTGATCGACCACGTCGCGGCGGGGTATATCCTGCAAGGGGCGCTCGACCGGATCGGGCATATGAGGCGGACATCATGAGCGACGAGGTCTGGAAGCGGCAGGAGGTGGACAGCCCCTGCATCAAGATCTGCACGATCCATCCGGCCGAACGGCTGTGTGTCGGCTGCCTGCGCTCAATCGATGAGATCGCCGGTTGGGGCCGGATGAGCCCGGAGGAACGTCAGGCGGTCATGGCAGAGCTGCCCGCGCGCGCACCGCGTCTGCGCCAGCGCCGGGGCGGTCGCGCCGCGCGAACCGGGTCCGGCCTCTGACCGGTTCCTAAGGCGTTTCGTGCAAATCCAGCGATTGAGGTTCTGCGCGAAACGCTTCAGCGCGGGAATGACAGGTTCTTCGTCGTGACTTCGACCAGTGTCGGGCCTTCGGCTGTGCGTGCGCTGCGGATCGCCCCGGCCACCGCATCCGCCTCGAACCCAACCCGGTTGAAAGGCATGCCGCAGGATTGCGCGACCCGTTCGAAATCCGGCGGCGTCGGATCGCAGCCCACAACCGAAACGCCCACGGCCTGCATTGATGTGGCGATTTCCTGATAGCCGTGATTGTTGAAGATCACGAAAGTGATCGGCAGTTTTTCATCCACCGCACACATCAGTTCGGGCAGGCTGAACTGCGCCCCGCCATCGCCCGCGATGCAGATGACCGGGGCGTCCTTGGCCGCGATCGAAGCCCCGATGGCGGCGGGAATGGCGTAACCCAGCGCGCCAAAGCCGGTGGCGGCGTTGAACCAGCCGCCGGGCCGGTCGTGATCGTGGTACAGGTTGCCCGCATAGATCGGCTGGGCAGAGTCCCCGACCATGACGGAACCGGGCACGGCATCGCGGATGGCGGCGAGCATATCGCTCAGCGCCTGCATCTCTGGCCCGATCTCATCATAAGCTGCCCGGCGGGCCTGTTCTGCCCGCGCCGCGCCGCCCTTGCCGTTGGTGGCAGAGATGGCGTCTTTCAGCGCTTCCAGCGCCGGTCCCGCATCTGCGTGGATCGACAGAGCGGCCGGATGGCGGGCCAGTTGGTCAGCGCAGATGTCGATCCGGATCAACCCCTGCATTGGTGTCATGGTGCCGGTGCTGTACATGTCGTAGTCGGTCGGCCCGAACTCGGTGCCGACGGCCAGCACCGCATCGGCCCCCGCGATCAGGTCCCGAACCGCCTGCAAACTCGGGCTGGCCGGAACGCCGAGCGGGTGGCCAAACATGACCCCGCGCGCATTCGTCGTCTGTACGACCGGCGCATCAAGGCGTTCTGAGAGCGCCCGGATCAGATCCCGCTGGCCACGCGCGCCACCGCCGACCAGGATGACCGGTGCGGCCGACCGGCTCAGCCGATCGGCAGCTTCGGCGATTTGCCCCGCATCCACCGGCGCGGAGGCCGGCGGCCCACCAGCACTGGGCAGCGATTGCGCTGCAAGCCCGGCCACATCCAGCGGTACCTCGATATGAACGGGGCCCGGTCGCGCGCCCTGCATCATGGCAAAGGCGCGGTCCAGCGCGCCGCTCAGTTGCCCCGCCTCTTCAATACGTTCGGAGGACAGCGCAACAGTCCGCATCATCGCCCGCTGGTCGGGCAGTTCGTGCAGATGTCCAATGCCCCGCCCCAGATCCGCACGGGCATTCACCCCTGAAACCACCAGCATAGGCACGGAATCAGCACGGGCCTGCCCCATCGCCGTCAGCGTATTGGTCACGCCCGGACCGGTGATCACAAAGGCCACGCCGGGCCGCCCGGAGACGCGGGCATAGCCGTCGGCCATGAAACCCGCCCCCTGTTCGTGGCGCGGCGTGACATGGCGGATGCCCGATGCCGCCAGCCCGCGATAAAGCTCGACCGTATGTACGCCGGGAATGCCAAAGATGCAGTCCACACCGCGTGCGGCAAGTCCGGCGACAAGCGCCTCGCCGATACTGGTCATGCGGTTTGTTCCAGAAACTGCTCGGCATGGGCGACGATCCGGTCACAGGCCGTGTCGAAGTCAACGTCGTTGACCGTGAGTGCAACCCGGACCCAGGTATCGAGCGAGGATCCGAATGACGCCCCGGGCATGACCGCGACCTGTTCCTGCTCCAACAGGTGCAGCGCGTAATCGTTGCCGTTCATGCCTGTGGCCGCAACATCGACCAGTGCGAACATCCCGGCCTGCGGGCGGTGCACCTTCAGGGCGCTATCCCGCGACAGACGGTCATGAAGGCGCCCCGCCCGATCCGCAAACCGACGCCGCATACCCGGCGCGACCTCGGACCCTTGTCGGATCGCCTGTTCGGTCATGTCGGCAATGAAGGGCTGATTTCCGAACAGCATGCTTTCCGACAGGGGCAACAACGCGTTTGTGAACGCAACCGGCCCCACGGACCAGCCGCTGCGAAATCCGGGGGCCGCATGGGATTTTGAGATCGACGACACGACAATGACCCTGTCAGCCAGCTCTGGCACCGAGAGCGGCGAGGCGAACTCAACACCGTCAAAGATCAGATCCTCATAGACTTCATCCGAGACGATCCAGAGGTCATGCTTGATGGCAATCCGGCCGATGGCGGCGATATCGTCCGGCGTCAGAACCGCCCCGGTCGGATTGTGGGGTGAGGTCAGAAGGATGGCGCTGCTTCGCGGCGTGATGCGGGCCTCGATATCCTCTGCCACGATACGAAAGCCATTTTCGGGGCGCAGCGGCACCGGCACCATATCGGCACCTGCGGCACGGATCACGCCTTCATAGGTAGCGTACATCGGATCGCCCACGAGAACCTCGCACCCGGCCTCTGCCACCCCCATCAGCACCGCGTAAAGTGCCGTCTGGGTGCCGGGAAAACACAGGATCTGATCAGATGAGATCGGCTGACCGGTCCGGCGGGCATAACGGGCGGCCAGCGCATCGCGCAAACCGCGCTCGCCCCGTCCGCTGGAATATCCGGTCCTACCCTGTTTCATCGCATCCGTGACAGCGTCGATCAGACCGGAAGGTGTGGCCACATCCGGCTCACCGATCGTCATATCGATGATCCTGTGTCCCTCTGCCACCTGATCGCGGGCTTTCTGGTAGACTGTCCACTTGGCGCCGCCCAGACCGGCCAGCCGCCGGGTTACATCCGTCAGCCTCATCGCTGCTCCTCCGCCACCGCCAGATCCACCCCGATGATCGCACTGACCGATTTCAGCCCGATCGCAAGCAGTTCCTCGGCGCTGAACGCATCTGGCAATGCACCGCCTTCCAACCACAACCCGTCGAGCACCGCATTGCTGGCAATCGCCAGTCGACGCAATTCATCGGCATCCACATCGCGACCGGCCTCGTGCAGCACGGCCGCGATCTGCGCTTCAAGCTGATTACGAAAACCGTGATAGGTACGTTCATGGATTTCGCGCATGCGCGCATCCCCCGGCACCTTGTTGAGAAACCCGGCCCAAAGCATGACGGCCCCGGGATCAAGCACCGGCGGCGTCAGAGTGGCTGAGACGAATATCGCAAGCCGCGAGCGCGCAGTCGATCCATCCCGCCCCGCGCCTGCCGAAGCGATATCGGTCATCCGGCGCATGTGGTATTCATAGGCGGCAAGCACCAGATCGTCCTTTGACGAAAAGTGATGCCTGATAAGACCTTGCGTAACCTCTGCCCGGCTCGCGATGGCCCGCACCGTCGCCCCGCCGATCCCCTTTTCGGCAATCAGGGACAGAGTCGCCTGAATAAGCGACTCGCGGCGCTGTTCGGCCGGCTCACGTCTGAATTTGGGTATTGTATCAATCACGGCCACCTACCCTTAATATACATTGGTATAATTAAGGGAAATAACGCAATTGTGCAAGTAATATTGGAAGGATTACCCAGCCGGGCAAGGAACGGTTGTCCGAATTTGGATTTTTGAAAGGTTAGGTTAAGTAAATTCGCCACCCAACCAGAAATTTATCCCATCCGGACATTCAGGACGGAAATATGCGATGATCCGCCCCTCGGGCGGTACCTTTGCCCCATCCTGCCACGGGCTGACCCCGTGAAGGGCCAGCCGATGGATCAGCACCGCCTCGCCCGGAAGCGCGTGCACCACGACCCGCTTGCAGGTTTGAAAAACCTCGCGCCGTGCGGCCTGATAGATCTCGGTCACATCGGTATCGGACCAGTCCGACACGCGGGCCCCTGCAAGCGCGCTGCGAAAGGCGCGCGCCATGATCCGGTGACTGCCCTCCCACACCACAGGCGGGCTTGCCC
>NZ_JBARVQ010000098.1:0-1586 GCF_049646345.1 Albidovulum sp.
GCATGAACAATCCCAGATTAACGCTTGCGCTTGAAGGCGACGGGGCACTGCCGCCGTCCGGCGGAATATTGGTTATCGGTGCCCGTGCGGGGGACGATCTCGATATCATGCCGAAAGAGCGCGTGACTATCGTGCAGGGGTTCTGCCCGGATCACGACACGCTCGCGGCACTGGGCTGGCGCGTGGTGCCGGATATTGCCGAGGCCGGGACGGGATTCTCCGCTGCGCTGATTCTTCTGCCCCGATCGCGCGGTCAGGGGCGGGGCTGGGTGGCGGCAGCCAGCAATCTGGTTGCGCCGGGCGGACCGCTCTGGGTTGACGGGCAGAAGACCGATGGCGTCGAGACGATGCTGAAGGACGTGAAGGCACGGGTCCCCGTCACCGCGTCCTTTTCCAAGGCGCATGGCAAGATCTTCGGGTTCGCCGCCGCCCCCCTGTTCGACGACTGGAGTGAAGAGGCCCTGCATCCCGTGCCCGGTTTCACGACCCGGCCCGGGGTCTTTTCCGCGGAAAAGGTCGATCCCGGATCGGCCCAACTGGCCGGGGCGTTGCCGATGGACCTGAAGGGCCGGGTCGCCGATCTCGGCTCTGGCTGGGGGTGGTTGTCGGCGCGCATTCTTGAACGGCCCGGCGTCACGGAACTGCATCTGATCGAAGCTGACCACGGCGCGCATCGCTGCGCGAAGGCGAACATCACCGATCCGCGGGCCCGGTTCCACTGGGCGGATGCCACGAAATTCCGGCCTGAAGTAAAATTCAACGCGGTCATTTCCAACCCACCTTTCCACACGGGCAGGGCGGCCGAACCCAACTTGGGCATGGCCTTCATCGCCGCCGCTGCGGGACTGCTGGCACCCTCGGGGCGCTTCTTCATGGTGGCCAACCGGCACCTGCCCTATGAGGCGGTGCTTTCAAAGCATTTCGGCGATGTGCGTGAAATCGGCGGCGATGGCGCGTTCAAGCTCTTCCTGGCGTCGCGTCCGGCCACGGCTCGCCCGGGGCGCTGAAATCCACTAGTCTGCCGCGACAGAATCAACCCCGGATCCTTCATGACCCTTTCCATCGCCGGTAAAACCGCCATCGTCACAGGTTCCGCATGCGGCGTGGGACTGGCCATCGCCCGCCATTTCGTCGATCGCGGGGCGAAGGTCATGTTCGCCGACAGCGACGAAGCGAAGCTGAGCGAGGAGGTCGGGAGCGAGGCCGATGCCGAAGACAGTCCGATCCGATGTTTCAGCGGCGATCTTGGCCAGAAACTGGCCCTCGCCAATCTGTTGTCCGCTACGGTCGATGCGTTCGAACGGATCGATATCGTGGTCAATGCCAGTCGGGGGGTTCTGACCTCTGACCCGCTCAACCCCGACGATCCGGGGTTGGAAGCGATGCTGAACCAGAATCTGCTGACCGCGCTGAAACTCAGCCAGATGGCCGCGAAACGCATGATTGCTCAGGCCGAAAAGGACGGGCGCGAAGAGGGGCCGGTCGGCTCGATCATCAATATCTCGACCCTGGCCGCGCGGCGCACGCAGCCCGAATTCCTCGCCTATTCGATCGCCGGTGCAGCGCTTGATCAGGCGACCCGGTCG
>NZ_JBARVQ010000099.1:0-2617 GCF_049646345.1 Albidovulum sp.
GAACATGGAACCCTGTGGCTGCTGCTGCTGCCCGCCCGGTCCCCATGCCGCTCGCGCTCAATGCCACGCCCCCTGCGATGAAGTTTCGTCGCTGCATCCTGTCCCACCTCTGGTTTATCCTGCCCACTTTTGCAGAAATTCAGGTCAGGGGGAAACCCGGTAAGGTGAATGAAAAAGGCCCGCCATTTGGCGGGCCTTTTCTGATCGATGTGCTGATGCTCAGAGTTTGTCGGTCAGTTCCGGCACAGCGGCAAAGAGGTCGGCGACAAGGCCGTAATCGGCGACCTGGAAGATCGGCGCCTCTTCGTCCTTGTTGATCGCGACGATGACCTTGCTGTCCTTCATGCCCGCAAGGTGCTGGATCGCGCCCGAGATGCCGACGGCGACATAGAGGTTCGGCGCCACGACCTTGCCGGTCTGGCCGACCTGCCAGTCGTTCGGGGCGTAAC
Organism: Albidovulum sp.; assembly: GCF_049646345.1. Lineage (GTDB taxonomy): Bacteria > Pseudomonadota > Alphaproteobacteria > Rhodobacterales > Rhodobacteraceae > Albidovulum. Next base: position 450 of record NZ_JBARVQ010000099.1, read on the forward strand.
CGGAATCCACCGCAGCACGCGAGGCACCGACCGCTGCGCCGAGCTTGTCGGCGAGCTTCTCGATCAGCGCAAAGTCGGCTTCCGACCCCACACCGCGACCGCCCGAGACGACGATCCCGGCCGAGGTCAGTTCCGGACGGTCGCTGGCCGCGACCTTGTCCTCGACCCATTCCGACAGGCCCGGATTGGTGGCAGCACCGATGGTTTCGACCGAGGCAGACCCGCCCTGACCGGCCGGATCGAAGGTCGATGTGCGGATCGAGACGACTTTCTTCGCGTCCGTCGACTTCACCGTCTGGATCGCGTTGCCAGCATAAATCGGCCGTTCGAACGTATCGCCATCGACGACGCCCGAGACGTCCGAGATGACCATCACGTCAAGAAGGGCGGCCACGCGCGGCAGCACGTTTTTGGCATCTGTCGTCGCGGGCGCGATGATATGCGAATAGTCGCCAGCGAGCGAGGCGATCAGCGCCGCGGTCGGTTCGGCCAGACGATGGCCGAGCGAGGCATCCTCGGCGCAGAGCACCTTTTTGACGCCGTCGAGTTTCGCCGCTTCAGCCGCCGCGTCGGCCGCCTTGGCGCCGGCGCAAAGAACGGTCACATCGCCCAGCATCTTGGCGGCAGTCAGGGCTTTCGCGGTGGCATCGACGGAAAGGTGCCCGTCAGTCACTTCACCCAGGAGAAGAACAGCCATCAGATCACCCCCGCTTCGTCTTTGAGTTTCGCGATCAGCTCGTCAACCGAGCCCACTTTGACGCCCGCCTTGCGACCTGCCGGTTCCACCGTCTTGACGATGGTCAGGCGCGGGGTGACATCGACGCCGTAATCGGCGGCGGTTTTCTCTTCCAGCGGCTTCTTTTTCGCCTTCATGATGTTTGGCAGCGAAGCATAGCGCGGCTCGTTCAGGCGCAGGTCGACGGTCACGATGGCAGGCATCTTGACCTTGATCGTCTGCAGACCGCCATCAACCTCGCGCGTCACGACGGCGCTGTCGCCTTCGAGTTTCAGCTCGGAGGCGAATGCCGCCTGCGACCAGCCGAGAAGTGCGGACAGCATCTGGCCGGTGGCGTTCATGTCGTTGTCGATCGCCTGCTTGCCGCAAAGCACGATGCCCGGGCCTTCGGCCTCGACCACAGCTTTCAAGAGCTTGGCGACGGCCAGGGGCTCAATATCGGTGTGCACGTCATCGGCCGCTTCGATCAGGATCGCACGGTCGGCACCCATCGCGAGTGCCGTGCGCAGGGTTTCCTGCGCCTGCTTGACGCCGATCGAGACCACGATGATCTCTTCCGCCTCGCCGCGTTCCTTGATGCGGATCGCCTCTTCGACGGCAATCTCGTCGAACGGGTTCATCGACATTTTGACATTGGCAAGATCGACACCCGATCCGTCCGCTTTGACGCGAACCTTCACGTTGTAGTCGATCACCCGCTTGACAGGCACAAGTACCTTCATGGGCTTGATCTCCCTTAATACCGAAGCCGCCCGCGCCCGGACGGCAAGAAAAGCTCCCGGACGTCACTTAGCGGTTCTGCGGCTGCGAAAACAGTGCAAAATCGACGCGCTTTGTCGCATCGACGCCACGTTTTGAAAGGCGGTGCCCGAGGCGCTGTGTTGTGATAGGCTTTGCGGGCGCAGACAGGGAGGGTCGCGATGGAAAAGGTGACCGGTTTTGGTGGCTTCTTCTTTCGGTCGGAAAACCCCGGCGAACTTGCGAAGTGGTATCACGATCATCTGGGGATCGATCCGGTGCCGGGTGATTACGGCACGCCCTGCTGGCAGCAGGAGGCTGGCGCGACCGTTTTCGCGCCGTTCGAAAAGGCGACCGATTATTTCGGCAATCTCGAAAAGCAGTTCATGCTGAATTTTCGGGTACGGGATCTCGACGCGATGATCGCGCAGCTGGAAGCTGCGGGCATCGAGGTGCGGCGCGACCCGAATTCGCCCTATCCCAATGGCAGCTTCGCCTGGCTCAACGACCCCGAAGGAAACCCGATCGAGTTGTGGCAGCCTGTTTGAACGCCCGACGAATATGATTGTAAGGTGGGTTTAGAGCGTGTTGCGCCTAATCGGTTTCATATCCTGCGGCCTTGAAGAAGTTGTAGCATTCCTCCTCGGTGAAGAGGTCGCAGACCTGCCCTGCGGCGCGCCAGAGGTCGTCATAA
>NZ_JBARVQ010000100.1:0-11797 GCF_049646345.1 Albidovulum sp.
CTGCCCCGGCAGCAATCCGGTCTATGGGAGTGAATTGGCCGGTCCTGTCGGTGTGCTGCCATGGCAGCGGGGCAGGGCGGTGGATTTCCCGTGCCAGATCGGCCGCGGCAAGGGTGAGCGCAAGCAGGTTCGGTGCCGCGATGTAAAGCGGTGTGCGGCGCGGCGCGAAGGCGATCTTGAACTGCGAAAGGCCCGAGCATCCCGACCGGGCCTGAATGGCCCGGGCAAGGGGGGGCGGGAGCGGCCACCGTCCGGGCGGGCAGGGCAGCGCAGCGAGCGAGACACGATGCATCTTCTGCAAGGCGGCATCCTCCAGCGCTGCCGCGACAAGTGCCTGCATAGTCCCGTCGGGCGCCCCGGCGCTGAACCGCATCAGGTCCAGCCCCCATTCCGTCGCCCCCTCATGGAACGTGACGAAGGCGACCAGCCTGTCACCAAGCCACCCGAGATAGACGCGCTGACCGGCGACATAGTCGGGCGCAAAGCGGCCCATCGAAAAGCCGCGCTCTCCGCCGCGATGCGTAGCCCAGCCCGCCGCGACCCGCGCCATCGCCGCAAGGGGCAGGGCACCGGTTCGCCCGCGTTCGATGCGCAGACCGGCATTGGCGGCCTTGCGCAGCTTGCGCCTGAGACCGGCACGGGCGGCGCCCGCAAGCCCGGTCGCCTCGGCAGGGTCCAGCCATAGTTCTTCGGCCACCGGCCACACCGAGTATCCCGCTTGCCGTGCATGAACCGCTGTCCGGGCCGAGCATTTGTAAAGACAGGCGATCCGGTTCCGGTCCTTCGCCGCGCGCGACAGCGCGGCGATCAGGAATGGTGTCTCGTCCCCCCGGAACGGATCGAACAGCGCGACCAGCGCCTGACCTGTCTGGCCGATCAGCCAGCCATCGCGTGCCCCCGGCGTCACCAGCGCCTCATGCTGACCTTGCCGCGCGATGCCCCATTCGGACCGTGTCGCCCCGGCAATCTGGCGGGCGGCGCGCCCCTGCTGAAGACCATCGGGGGCGATCACCCCCGGCCCCGCCTTGGCTACGCGCTCCCCCGGCCCGCGGATCAGGATCAGGGCGGCAAGTGCTGCGGGCAGCGCGAAATAGATCAGCCGGTAGGCGACGATTGCCGCCAGAAGCGGCTCGGCCGGGACCGAGGGCAGGAGCGCAAGAAGGGCCACCTCGAATGCGCCGAGCCCGCCCGGCGTGGCCAGAACCAGCCCGGCGCCAAGCGCCAGAAGATAGGCAGGGATCAGGTCTGCGGGTCCAAGCACGATCCCGTCGGGCATCAGCGCCCAGAGGGCAAGAGCGGCCGCCACAGTATCGGCAAGGGTCAGAGTCAGAAGGCGGGAGATTGCGCCAAGGCTGGGCATGTCGCGCCCGGCGATGCGCGGGTGCCAGAACACGGCCCCCAAAGCCAGGACCGCAACGGATAAGATCGCGGCGGCACCTGCCTGCACCACAGGCATCGCCAGAAGGGGCGCAACACCTGGCAGGATCAATACGGCCGCCGCCGTGACCACGGCCCATCCGAGCAGGAAAAACGCCGTCACCGTGGCCGTCAGCCGGGTCGCCTGCCAGAGGCCAAGGCCCGGCAGCATACGCCAGCGTACAAGCGCCCCTGTGATCAGGCCAAGGCCGAGAACCTGCGAAATGGCAATCGCGCTGAAACCGGCCCATGCGGCCTCACCGGCAGCAGCACCGGTGCGCAGATGCCGGTGCACCACGATGTCATAGCGGGTGATGGCGGCGAAGCTGGCGACGATGGCAAGGCCCGCACCCACCCATTGCATGGCACCGATCTGGCCAAGGGCCGCACGCACCGCGCCAAGGTCAATCGCCAGGATCCGGTCGCGCAAGAGGACAAGGAACAGGACGGCAGCCGCCAGCGGCACCACCTGCCGCAAGAGGATGCGCCCGAATCTCGGCCGCGCATCCCCCGCGGCAACGGCAACATCCAGTGAAGAAACCCGTTCCATGCCCATCCTGACCTCCGACACACCGGGGGTCAGGACTAGTCAATCTGGCTTCATGCTACCTTAATGGCGCATGGCAATTTCAGTAGGATTGGAACGATCCGACCTCAGGCTTCGTCCATCAGCTGGCGCTTGGCTTCGATCATCATCTCGGCCATCTTGGCGCGGATCGTCGCCTCATCGGCCTTGGCGCCAAGGTCGCCCGCGAGCTTGCGATAGACGTCCTCGTCACCCGCTTCCTCGAAATCCGAGGCGATTACCTCTTTCGCGTAAGCGGCGGCATCGTCCCCCGCCTTGCCCAGAAGCTCTGCCGCCCAGAGGCCCAGCAGTTTGTTACGGCGCGCCTCGGCCTTGAACTTCATCGCCTCGTCATGGGCGAACTTGTTCTCGAAAGCGTTTTCGCGGTCGTCGAAAGTGGTCATGGCTGGGTCCCGTCTGGAATTGGTCCGTTATTCCTCATATGCCCGCAGCACCCCGGCTCTGCAAGCCCCCGGGTCGATCCCGGCCTATGACTTGCAGCCAAAGCGCCGTTGCCCTATAGCGGCGGCAAGATGGGGCGGGGCTTTTCCGCCATACGAACGGAGCTTCCATGGCGCGTCGCAAGAAGATCTACGAAGGCAAGGCGAAGATTCTTTATGAAGGCCCCGAGCCCGGAACCTTCGTGCAGTATTTCAAGGATGACGCCACTGCCTATAACGCGCAGAAAAAGGCGACGATCGAGGGCAAGGGCGTTCTGAACAACCGCCTCAGCGAATACTTCATGCAGGGGCTGACCAATATCGGCATCCCCAACCATTTCATCCGCCGCATCAACATGCGCGAACAGCTGATCCGGCAGGTGGAGATCATCCCGCTGGAAGTGATCGTGCGCAATTTCGCGGCCGGAACGCTGTCCAAGCGCCTCGGGATGGAAGAGGGCACCGCTCTGCCGCGTCCCATTGTCGAATACAGCTACAAGAACGACGCGCTGGGCGATCCGATGGTCAGCGAGGAATACATCCTCGCCTTCGGCTGGGCCAACCAGCAGGACATGGATGACATCGTCTCGATCGCGCTTCGGGTGAACGATTTCCTCTCGGGCGTCTTCTACGGCGTCGGCATCAAGCTGGTGGATTTCAAGATCGAGATCGGCCGCATCTGGGACGGCGATTTCATGCGGCTGATCGTGGCCGATGAAATTAGCCCCGATTCGTGCCGACTCTGGGACATCAAGACCGGCCAGAAGCTCGACAAGGACGTGTTCCGCCGCGATCTCGGCGATCTGGCCGATGCCTATAGCGAGGTTGCCCGCCGCCTTGGCGTGCTGCCGACGCAGGCCACCCATATGTCGAAACCGACCCTGATCAACTGAAAGGCCCCGATCCGATGAAAGCCCGTGTCCATGTCATGCTGAAGGATGGTGTTCTCGATCCGCAGGGCGATGCGGTCAAACATGCGCTTGGGACGCTCGGTTTTTCCGGCGTGACGGGCGTGCGTCAGGGCAAGGTGATCGAGCTTGATCTGGCCGCTACCGACAAGACCGCCGCCGAGGCCGAGGTCAAGGCGATGTGCGAAAAGCTCTTGGCCAATACCGTGATCGAGAAATACACGGTCGAGATCGCCTGATGCGCGCGGCGGTGCTGACGCAGTACCGCGCGCCGCTCGACCTTCGCGACCTGCCCGATCCGGACTGCCCCGAAGACGGGGTGGTGCTGAGGGTGTTGGCCTGTGGCATCTGCCGGTCGGACTGGCATTCATGGACCGGCGCGGACCCCGATGTTTCGCTGCCCCATATTCCCGGCCACGAATATTGCGGTGTCGTCGAGGCGGCAGGCGCAAGTGTCACTTGCTGGAAACCCGGCGATCGCGTCATCGCCCCCTTCATTCTTGCCTGCGGCCAATGCCCCGCCTGTGCGGCAGGCAACCAGACGACCTGCCCGAAGCAAGCTATTCCCGGTTTCACCCATCCCGGTGCTTTTGCCGAACGCATCGCGGTGCCACGCGCAGATCACAATCTGACGGCATTGCCCGCGTCTATGGACCCGGCTCTGGCGGCCGCCCTTGGCTGCCGGGTGACCACCGCCTGGCATGCGCTGACCGGGCGCGCCGCGCTTCAACCCGGCGAATGGCTGGCGGTCTTCGGCAGTGGCGGGGTGGGGCTCTCGGCGCTATTGCTGGCCAAGGCCATTGGCGCGCGGGTGGTCATGGTCGATGTGGTCGCAGAAAAACTCGCCCATGCAAGCGCCCATGGTGCCGATGCCACCGTCAATGCGGCAGAGGGGGATGCCGCCGCGGCGGTCCGGAGCCTCACCGGCGGCGGTGCCCATGTCGCGATCGAGGCGTTGGGAATTGAAGAAACGACCGTAAGTGCCATGAAAAGCCTCAGGAAACTCGGCCGAATGGTGCAGATCGGCATGCCCGCTGGTAAACATGCCAGAATGACGCTGCCGATGGATGTGCTCTATTCCGGCCAGCTTGCCCTTTATGGCACCCGCGGCATGCCTGCCTGGCGCTATCCAAGCCTTCTGAGCATGATCGAGGCGGGGCAGGTGGATCTGACCCCGCTCATCGCCCGGCGGGTACCGCTTTCCGCCGCCTCCGATGAACTCGCCGCTTTCGACGGACCAACCCCGCCCGGCGTCGCCGTCATCACCGATTTCTCCGCCTGATGCTTCCACTTGGTGAAAATATCCCGGGGTTTGGGGCAGCGCCCCAATCCGCCGCTTCCCCTCGCGGAGCGTTTGAGGTAACAGCCGGACAACCCCGCCAGCCTGAGGACCGCCCATGAAAGCCGCCGTCATTACCTTCCCCGGATCGAATTGTGACCGCGACCTTGCCGTCGCCTTTGAACGTGCCGGTGCCGAGGTCGTGAAGGTCTGGCACAAGGACAGCGCATTGCCCACAGGAACGGACATCGTCGGCATTCCGGGCGGGTTTTCCTTTGGCGACTATCTGCGCTGTGGCGCCATTGCCGCCCAGTCGCCGGTTGCCAATGCGGTCAAGGCCTTTGCCGAAAAGGGCGGTTATGTCATCGGCATCTGCAACGGCTTTCAGGTTCTGACCGAAACCGGCCTTCTGCCCGGAGCCCTGCTGCGCAACGCGGCGCTGAAATATGTCTGCAAGGCACTGGACCTGAAGGTCGTGACGACCGACAGCGCCTATACGGCAGGTTGGGCAAAGGGGCAGACGATCCGCATCCCCGTCGCGCATCATGATGGCAATTACACGATTGATGATGATGGTTTGAAACGGCTGCGGGACGAAGACCGCATCGCCTTCACCTATGTCGAAAACCCCAATGGCGCCACGGCCGACATTGCCGGGGTGCTGTCGTCCAACCGCCGTGTCCTCGGATTGATGCCGCATCCCGAACGCATGGCCGAAGCGGCCCATGGCGGGGCGGACGGATCGGTGCTTTTCCGCTCGCTCATGGATGCAATGGCGTTGAGTTGAGCCTGCCTGCTTGAGGCATTCCCCGGCTGGGCCTAAGATCGGCCAATGTCAGACGAAGACCCACGCGTCGCTCACACAGAAATGGCCGAAACGCCATCCGTCTCCGGGCCGGATGAGACCGCGCCGCATTCCGCCCCGAATGCGCAGGATCGCCGTGTGACCGCCATGCACAGCCCCTGGTGGTTGCGTCTGATCGTCATCACCTTCATCGCGGCGGCCGTTTCGGTGATCTGGTTCACCAACGCCTTTCTCTCGGACCGGTTTTCCGAAACGACGCGCAACCGGGCGGAAGTCAGACTGGCCCTTTATACCGGCCATATCCTCAGCGAGTTGCAGCGGACCTCGGTGGTGCCGCTTCTTCTGGCGCGCGACCCGGCGTTGATCGCGGCGCTGAATTCGGCGAATTTTTCGATCACGTCACAGAACCTGATCGAGGCGCAGGCCGAGATCGGCGCGGCCTCGATCCTGCTTCTTGACGCCTCTGGCCGGACAGTGGCGGCGACCGAGCGGACGCGGCTGGGAACCAACCACGCGGCCGAACCCTATTTCGTCAATGCGCAGCGGTCGAAAGACACGGTCTTTACCGTGACGGAACGTGAAACCGGGGCCTATGATTTCACCTATTCCCGTGCGGTTCTGTCCGAAAACCGGCTGGTCGGGGTGATCGTGGTCGGTGCCGAGATGTCCAAATTCGAGCGGGTCTGGGCGGGTATTTCGGATGCCGTGGCGGTGGTGAACAGTGAAAACACCGTCATCCTGTCGACCGAGCCGCGCTGGCGCAGGCTGGCGATCAACGACGCGCTGGCCGTGCGTCCGGCACCCTCTGCCATCGAACGCGCCTTTCAGGTAACGGCCGACTGGGCTAACGACCCGCCCGATGCCTATGTGCGCGGCGAGGCGGTGATGCGCAACGAGGCACGCATCCCGTTCCGCGGCTGGAAGCTGATCAGCTTCACGACCTACGATTCGATCCGCGAAAAGGTGAACGCGGTCCTCGCTCTCGAAATCATGGGCTTTGCGGTTCTTCTGGCGCTCATCTTCTATCTGCTGTCGCGGCGCGCCCGGCGCCAATCGGCGGTTGCAAGGCGGGAATCGGCTGACCTTCGCCGATTGAACGCCCGGCTTCAGCAGGTCATTGCCGAGCGCGAGAAGGTGCAAAAGGATCTTGAAGTCGCCGAACAGACCCTGGCGCAGTCGTCGAAACTTGCCGCCTTGGGCGAAATGTCGGCCGCTGTCAGCCACGAACTGAACCAGCCCCTGGCCGCGATGAAGACCTATCTGGCGGGGGCACGCCTTTTGCTGCAACGCAAGCGATCGGAAGAGGCGCTTTCGTCCTTCCAGCGCATTGACGACCTCATCGAACGCATGGGCGCGATCACGCGGCAGTTGAAAAGTTACGCCCGCAAGGGGGGCGTGGCCTTTGAGCCGGTAGATGTAAGGGTTTGTATTTCATCGGCTTTGTCGATGATGGAACCGACGCTGCGCAACCGTTCCGTGCGCATCACGCGCATGCTGACGCGCGAGAATGTGACGGTGATGGCCGACCGTGTGCGGCTGGAACAGGTGATCATCAACCTTTTGCGCAACGCGCTTGATGCGACCAAGCAGACCGCCGATCCGGAGGTCGAGATCATCCTGACGGCGGGTGAGACGGTGACATTGGCCGTGCGCGACAACGGTCACGGGATCGAGGATCTGGAGAACCTTTTCGAGCCCTTCTACACGACGAAGAACCCCGGTGAAGGTGTCGGGCTGGGGCTGGCCATTTCGTCCGGGATCGTGAAAGACCTGGGCGGACGGCTTACGGCGCGCAATGCGCCGGGCGGGGGGGCTGTATTCGAAGTTCAGCTCCCCATATTGACGGAAAAGACGCAGGCAGCGGAATGAAGAGGTAGATCCCATGGCGCGTGCGATGAAAGTTGCGATTGTCGACGACGAACAGGATATGCGGCAATCGATCAGCCAGTGGCTGGCTCTGTCGGGATTTGATACCGAAACCTATGGCAGTGCAGAAGATGCGCTGAAAGCGATCGGTCAGGATTATCCGGGCGTGGTTGTGAGCGACATCAAGATGCCGGGCATGGATGGCATGGTATTCCTCAAGCGGTTGATGAGCATCGACAGCGGCCTGCCAGTGATCATGATCACTGGCCATGGTGACGTGCCGATGGCGGTCGAGGCGATGCGGGTCGGTGCCTTTGACTTCCTCGAAAAACCCTTCAACCCCGACCGGATGACGGAATTGGCCAAACGCGCCAGCCAGTCACGGCGCATGACGCTCGACAACCGGGCCCTGCGCAAGGAATTGTCGGACGGCTCGACGATCATGAAGAAGCTGATCGGCAATTCTCCCGCAATGGAACGTCTGCGTGAGGATATCCTCGATCTTGGCCAGGCCGACGGCCATGTGCTGATCGATGGCGAGACCGGGACAGGCAAGACGCTTGTGGCCCATGCTTTGCATGCCGTTGGTCCCCGGGCGGGCAAGAAGTTCTCGGTGATTTCCTGCGCGGCCTTTTCCGAGGATCAGCTTGGCGCACGGCTTTTCGGGCCGATTGAGGAAGGCGGCCAGATGCCGCTGGTTGAGGAAGCGCGGGGCGGGACGCTTGTGCTCGAGGATGTCGAAGCGCTCAGCCAGCCGCTTCAGGCGCGGCTTCTGACATTCATCAACGATCAGGGAACGCCTGCCGAGACCCGCATCATCGCGATCTGCAACGATCACGAACAGGGTCGCACGGTCGAGGATGCTCTGCGTCCGGATCTCTACTACCGTCTTGCCGCCCTCAAGATCGTGCTGCCGCCGTTGCGCGCGCGTGGCGAGGATATCCTGACGCTGTTCACCCGGCTCGCCGATCAGTTCTCGGATGAATATGGCTGCGATGCGCCGCAGGTGACAGCCCAGGAGGCCGCCCAGCTTCTGCAGGCGCCCTGGCCGGGCAATGTGCGCCAATTGATCAACGTTGCTGAACGCGCGGTGTTGCAGAACCGACGGGGATCGGGCTCGATCGCGTCGCTTCTGATGGCCGAGAACGAAGAAGCCGGGCCGGTGATGACGACCGAAGGCAAACCGCTGAAGGACTATGTCGAGAGCTTCGAAAAGATGCTGATCGACAATACGATGCGGCGCCACAAAGGATCCATCGCGGCAGTGATGGAAGAGCTTTGCCTGCCGCGCCGGACGCTGAATGAAAAAATGGCGAAGTATTCGTTGCAGCGGGCAGACTATCTTTGAACTTTGGCACGGATACGATTTTTCTTCGAAAAATCGACGAATTTTCGGAGAAAATTCGATCTGGTGCCCGGAGAACTGACGCGGTCGCTGCGCAGTCGAAGTGAAATTCGCCATTGTAATCGTCCGCCCATCCCCGCTAATGTCATAATACGTCGACGATCGCCGGTTTTAGGCTGGTCGACTCATCAGATTTACTGCCGCCCATCCTGCCGGGCCTGTTGGTTCCGGCGGTACGGCGTGCAGGCCGATTGGCCGCAAGGCCGCACATTCGCCCCGTTGTAATCCACGCCGGGGCCAGAGTTGGGTGCCGCAAGGCGCCCGGGACAGAACCGCGATGAAACGCGTGAGGATAGAGCAGCGGATGACAGGCAGACCAATGGTCGCCTCCGCATTGCTGTCCGCTGCGCCACTCGCATCATACATTGAACGACCTGTCAGCGCCGGACCGGAAAGGTCACGGCGCCGATTGGCGTTCGGAAAGATTACATGGCCAAGAAAATGCTCATCGATGCCACCCCCGCGGAAGAGACCCGCGTTGTGGTGGTCGACGGAAACAAGGTTGTGGAATTCGACTTTGAAACCGTCAATAAACGCCAGCTTGCCGGCAATATCTATCTAGCCAAGGTCACACGGGTCGAGCCCTCGCTTCAGGCCGCCTTTGTCGATTACGGTGGCAACCGTCACGGTTTCCTCGCCTTTTCGGAGATCCATCCCGACTATTACCAGATCCCGGTCGCCGACCGTCAGGCTCTGCTGGCCGAAGAGCGCGCCTATGCCGAGGCGATGGAGGATGAGGATAACACTCGCAGCCGCCGCCGTAGCCGGTCGCGGCCCAAGGCCGAAAAGGCGCGTTCGGACGACGCTGTCACGACCAGCGACGAAATTCCTGGCATGACCGTCGTCGATCTTGGCGACGACGAAAAACCTGAAACCGCAACCGAAGAGCCGAGCCCGGCGGTTGCGGCATCCGGCACATCGGAACCCGCCAACGAGGGCGCGAACGACACTGACAATGCGGCAGAGGGGGACGAGCCCTATGTCGCGGCCGATCATGCGTCCGATACCGATGCCGATATCGAATCGGTCGCCGACGAGGATGTCAGCGATGAAATCCGTCAGCCGCGCAAACCGCGCCCGCGCAAATACAAGATCCAGGAAGTGATCAAGGTCCGGCAAATCATGCTGGTTCAGGTCGTCAAGGAAGAGCGTGGCAACAAGGGTGCGGCCCTGACCACCTATCTCAGCCTTGCCGGGCGCTATTGCGTCCTGATGCCGAACACCGCCCGTGGCGGCGGTATCAGCCGCAAGATCACCAATGCCGCCGACCGCAAGAAGCTGAAGGACATCGCATCCGAGATCGAGGTGCCGGAAGGCGCGGGCCTGATCATCCGCACCGCCGGAAGCCAGCGCACCAAGGCCGAGATCAAGCGCGACTATGAATATCTTCTGCGTCTCTGGGAACAGATCCGCGATCTGACGCTGAAATCCATCGCGCCGGCCAAGATCTATGAGGAAGGCGACCTGATCAAGCGCTCGATCCGCGACCTTTACAATCGCGACATCGACGAGGTTTTCGTAGAGGGCGAGCGCGGCTACCGCATCGCCAAGGACTTCATGAAGATGATCATGCCGTCCCACGCCAAGAATGTGAAACACTATCACGAGGGCCTGCCGCTTTTCGCCCGCTATCAGGTGGAAAGCTACCTTGCGGCGATGTTCAACCCGACTGTGCAGCTCCGGTCCGGCGGCTACATCGTCATCGGCGTGACCGAGGCGCTTGTAGCCATCGACGTGAACTCCGGCCGTGCGACCAAGGAAGGCTCGATCGAGGATACCGCGCTCAAGACCAACCTTGAAGCGGCCGAAGAGGTGGCCCGTCAGCTGCGTCTGCGCGACCTTGCGGGTCTGATCGTCATCGACTTCATCGATATGGAAGAGCGCAAGAACAACGCTGCCGTCGAGAAGCGTCTGAAGGAAAAGCTGAAGACCGACCGCGCCCGCATCCAGGTTGGCCGCATCTCGGGCTTCGGCCTTCTGGAGATGAGCCGGCAGCGGCTGCGTCCGGGAATGATCGAATCGACGACGGCGCCCTGTCCGCATTGCCACGGCACCGGCATCATCCGGTCGGATGACAACCTTGCCCTGCAGATCCTGCGGCAACTTGAGGAAGAAGGCACCCGCAAGCGGTCGCGCGAAGTGCTGCTGAAAGCGCCGGTTGCCGTCCTGAACTTCCTTTTCAACCAGAAGCGTGAGCATCTGGCCCAGATCGAGGCGCGTTACGGCATGTCGATCCGGTTGGAGGGCGATCCCGCGATGGTCAGCCCGGATTTCTCGATCGAGAAGTTCAAGACCGCGACCCGTGTCGTGCCCGAAGCCGCCAGCCCTGTCATCTCGGTCGATGCCCTGCGCGCCGCGGATGAGGAGGACGAAGACGAGGATATCGTCGTCGAGGCCGAGGAAGAGGACGAAGCGCCGGTTGCTGCCGAAGCTGAACCTGCCAAGAAGAAGAAGCGCCGTCGTCGTCGGCGCCGGAAGGGTGGCGGTGCCGGGGCTGATGGCACGGCGACACCTGCCGAGGCAGAAGAGGCAAGTGCCGATGGGGCCGAGGCTGGCGATTCTGAAGCCGGAGAAGCCGCTGCGCCGGAAACAGCGCCGGACGCTGCCGATGCCACGGCCGAGGCACCTGCCGAAAAACCCAAGCGGTCGCGCAGCCGGAAAAAGCCGGTCGCCAAGGATTCTGCTGCCGAGCCCGAGGCCGAGCCTGTTTCGGCCGAGGCGCAGGAGGCAGCACCGGCCGAAGAAAAGCCCGCGCCGAAGAAACGGGTCACCCGCAGCCGCAGCAAGAAAGCCGCAGACGCACCGGCAGAAGAACCGGCGGCTGAGGCCGCACCGTCTGTCGCTGACGAAGCACCGAAGCCGGCAAAGAAAGCTGCAGCACCACGCAGCCGGAAGCCTGCTGCGGCAAAGGCGAAACCCGCCGCACCGGCAGCTGAAGCTGAGGCACCTGCGCCGGAGCCCGCATCAGAGCCGGTCGCAGCCGCCGAGCCTGCCCCCGCGCCCGAGCCGGTGGCCGCCCCAGCGACAGAGACGCTTCAGCCCGACCCGCAGATGGCCGAGGCCACGACAAGTGACGCGGCAGCAGACGATGCGGCAAAGCCCAAGCGGCGCGG
>NZ_JBARVQ010000101.1:0-10245 GCF_049646345.1 Albidovulum sp.
CTCCATCGCCGGGTCGCTCGCGTCATCCCATGTCTACCGCGATGCTTTTCAGGAGGTGGATCAGCAGGCTTTGTTCACCCCGATAACCAAGAAGACCTGGACTGCGACGAGCGCCGACCGGGTGCCCGAAATGGTGCGCGAGGCATTCCGCGTAGCGATGACGCCCCGGCGCGGCCCGGTGCAGCTGAACCTGCCGCGCGACGTGCTATCGGCGCAGGCGGAATTCGACGCGTTCCAGACCCCCGAAACCTATCGCAGCCAATCCGTGCCCGCCGCGCCGGAGGAGGCCATCGCCGAGGCAGCGAAGATGCTGGCGGGCGCATCCCGCCCGGTGATCATCGCGGGCGGTGGTATCAAGAACACCGGCGGCCATGTACAGGCGCTGGCTTTGGCCGAGGCGCTGAACGCCCCCGTCGTCACCTCCCCCGGTCACGGCGATGCGATCCCCTTCGGCCATCCGCTGAATGCGGGTCAGATGGGTCCGCGCGGCAATATCGTCGCCTCGCGTCTGGTGCGCGAGGCGGATGTGATCCTCGCGCTGGGCACACGGGTCGGCTTCAACACCACCTTCTACAGCTACGACAATATCAACCGCGATGCCGCGATCATTCATGTGGAACTGGAACCGACCGCCATTGGGCGTTACTTCCCCGTCGCCCTCGGCATCTGGGCCGATGCGCCCACCGCCGCCACGCAACTGACCGAGGCCCTGACCCGGATCCGGGACCGCGCCAGCGCCGAGGCATGGACCGAGGCCTATAAGGCCGAGCGTCAGGCCTTTCTCGCCAAACGCGACGCCGATGCGCAGGTGGGTGCCATGCCGATCCAGCCCTCGGGCCTGTTCAAGACCCTGCGCGACGTGCTGCCGAAGGATGCCGCTGTCACGATGGATGCGGGCACGCTTTGCCTTCAGGCCACCGATGCGTTGAACTACTGGACGCCGAAGAGCCTTTTTACCCCACTCGATTTCGGCCTTGTCGGCTTTTCCTTCGCCTGTGGCCTCGGGATCAAGCTGGCCGCCCCGGAACGCCCCGTGGTCAGCCTGATGGGCGATGGCGGCTTTGGCATGACCGTGTCAGAGCTGTCGACCGCCGTCGATCACGGCATCAACACGGTGACCGTGGTGATGAACAACGGCTGCTGGGGCGCGGAAAAGGCCTATCAGCGCGACTTTTTCGGCGGGCGATATATCGGGGCCGATATTTCCTCTCCTCCCTTTGACAAGCTGGCCGAGCTTTACGGGGCCAAGGGTTACCGCGCTGATACGCTGAAAGGCATGGCCGAGGCGATTGAGGCGGCGCTGGATTGTGGCAAACCGGCTGTGATCGACGTGGCCGTCGACCCCGCGGCGCTCTATTCCTTCCGCCGCGACAGTTTCAAGCACAGGGGGGGCTGAGATGGCCGACAAGCAATACCCGGCGACCGAGGCGCAACGCGCCACCGGCGACTGGAACCCGATGTGGGACACATTGGCCGAGATGGATCCGGACTATCTGGAAACCTTCCTCGCCTTCCGTGCGGTGCCACAGACCAAGGGCCCGTTGGAACAGAAATACAAGGAACTGATCTTCATCGCGATCAACGTGGCGACGACCCATCTCTGGCCCTCGGGCGTGCGGCGCCACATCCAGAACGCGCTGAAGGCCGGGGCAACGAAAGAGGAAATTCTTGAGGTCATACAACTGACCTCGATCATGGGTATCCACTCCATGGCGCTCGGCCTGCCGATCCTCATGGAAGAGCTGGCGCGCAGCGACGAGGGGTAATGCGCTTGTCAGAGCCGTTGGGCTGGCAGCAACGAGCCGGCTGATTCACCGGGCAACCCGCGCCCCAAGGACGCGCAAAGGGATGGCCCGCCCTGCGATCCTGTCTAACCCGTCAAGTCCTTGATTTGTTTGGTGGAGCCAAGCGGGATCGAACCGCTGACCTCTTGAATGCCATTCAAAACTATACCCCTAAATTGGCCTAACAAATCAAAACATCAGAATGCCGAAAGAACCCTTGATAATATGGGAAAATTAGCTCATGTTAGGCGGTGTTAGTAACTTGGGGTAACGCGGTCAATCTGCCGAATCTGTTACCCCAGTGTTACCCCAGATACCTTTTGACTGGAAACCGGCATGGCGAAAGCATTCACGACAAAGGGGGTTGAGGCGATCAAAGCTGACCCGGCACGGCGGCAGGAAATCCCCGATGCAGGGCTGTCCGGCCTCTATTTGATTGTCCAGCCGAGCGGCGTGAAATCGTGGGCGCTGCGGTATCGTGTCGGGGGCAAGCCTTCCAAGCTGACGCTCGGGCGCTGGCCGATCATGGGCGTTGCCGATGCGCGAGGGGCCGCGGCGGTGGCGCTCGAAAAGGTCGAGCGGGGCGACGATCCGGCGGCAGAGAAAGCGACGACCAAGGCCGCGCGGATCGAGGCACAGCTAGACGAGCGCGACAAGTTTTCGAACGTGGTTGACTTGTTCCTGAGACGCCATGCCTCGCGCAACCGCCGTCACAATGATGTCGCCGCGATGTTCCGGCGCGAAGTGATCCAGCAATGGGGCGAGCGCAAGATCGGTGATATTGCCAAGCGCGACGTGATCGACGTTCTGGACGCAGTTGTGGACCGGGGCAGTCCCGTGACGGCGAACCGGCTGCGGGCGCATCTGAATACGCTGTTCAACTGGGCGAAAGGTAGGGACATTGTGCGGGCGAACCCGTTGGACGGGATCAAGCCGCCGTCACCTGAGAAGGCGCGGACCCGCGTTCTGAGCAATGACGAGATTCAATGGTTCTGGAAGGCTTGCGACAAGCTCGGCCAACCGTTCGGGCCGCTATTCAAACTCATGCTGTTGACCGGCCAGCGTCGCGGCGAGGTCGGTGGAATGAGTGATCGAGAAATTACCGGTGATGAGTGGGTCATTCCGGCCGCACGGGTAAAGAATGGCGAGGAGCACACCTTGCCGCTGTCAGAGGCCGCGCGCGACGTTCTGGCGGGCGTGGACCGCATCAGCGGTAAGTCGGGGCTGATCTTTACGACAACCGGCGCGCGGCCTGTGTCAGGCTTCACACGGGCCAAGGAGCGGCTTGACCGGCTGATGATCGAGATTGGCAACGAAGGTCAGCGCGACGAAGCCGAGTTGCCGCCATTCACGCTTCACGACTTGCGCCGCACGACCGCAACCGGCATGGCGGGGCTAGGCTTCCCTCCGCATGTTGTCGAGGCGGTGCTGAACCATCGCAGCGGAACGCGAAGAGGCGTTGCGGGCGTCTATAACCGCTTTGACTATGCCGACGAGAAACGCGCGGCGCTCGAAGCCTGGGCGCGATCTGTCTTGGCTTTGGTCAACGGCAAGGCCGACAACGTGGTGCGGATGGAGGCGGGGCGGTGAACTCTCCTCAAATGATGTATACCGACCGGATCACGTATGCCGACTACTTAATAGCCACGCGAGATGAACTGGCTATCGAAGAAGAAGCTCTGACGCTTTCTGATCGAAATGACGGTAGCGACTTCAATGCCCGCGCCCGCGCCTCGATCGTTGATGCTTTGCTCAGGGTTGATGAGGCCAAGATAAACGGCTGTTACGACGTACTTCGTGGGCGAATGCTGGCTATAGTTAAAACCGAGGATGCAGAATCTGGTCACGCGGCGCGGTTGAAACAATTCGGCGAGAACATGAAAAAAGTGTTCGAGAGCGACGGGTTTGACGCTTGGGCGGAACACTTCTCAAACTTCCTATCGGGACTGCAAAGCCCCGACGCGGCTCAACGCAAACGATTTAATGACCTTTTTGACAACCTGGAGATTGGAAGCTGGCACCCACACGACAGTCCCGCACTTTTTGCAGCACTTGAGCGAGTAAGAGGGCGGCAAGGGAGGCCGTCCGTCTCTCCGCCATGGCGCAACGTGAATGACCATTTGGACGCGATACGCAAATTATGTGCATCCGGGCATACTATCCCGAGCGCAGCACGCTCCGTAGCCGATGCAGAGGGCAATGCAGCAAGTCAGAGTCGAGCCAAGTATTTTGAACGGCTTTATCGGGAAAAGATAAAGCTCAGAGGACAATAAAACCCGGCGCATTTTAATCGCTGCGATTTGCCGTCAATTTTGTGTTTCTTGTTCTGCCACGACCTAGCGAGAAAAGGTTCTGGCAACATGATCGAGCAAGAAAAACACATAACGGCGGCGGTGGTTCGCGAAATCTGCGGCGCAGTCAGCGACATGACGATTTGGCGTTGGCAGAACGACCCGACGCTGAACTTCCCAAAACCGATCTACATTGGCCGCCGCCGCTACTGGCGCGAGGCCGACGTTATCGCATGGCTCAATGCCCAAGCAGAGGCGGCCTGAACCATGGTCGAGCAGCAAAACGAAAACCCCGGCGCGCTGGCGGGCGCAACCGGGGCTGAAATCGAAACGGCAAGTTTCAAGACAGCATCTTACCGTCTCCGCGCCGAATGGGCAAACGCTTTGGTGTTTTGCCTGGGCGAGGTTCACGCCGACGACGCTGCACAAATCTGCGCGGCCTATCTCGACCGGCTGCGCACCTCTGGCCCCGCGCATCCGTTCCTGAACGAGGTTCGCGAGGAAGCCGAATACTGGGCCTATTGCGCCCATGTCCCCGAGCTTGAGGCGGTTGTGCTGGCGGGTTTGCGGCGGCTTGGGGAGATGGCGCTCGGGATCGGCTGCCGAAAGCGCCTTTTCGTGAAGCTCTGGGATTCCTTTAGTGATGCCGACCGGCTGAGCTTCGCCCGGCGTGTCGGAGTGATCGGGGGCGGCATATGAAGACGCTTCGCGATGTCGCTGACATGCGCCCGCTGCCGCCACCCGAGGCATACCGCGATGCGTCGTCAGAGCCAGTCAGGACAACCACAGCGCCGCTACACGCAACGGAATTTTTCTGGCGCGACCCGGTCAGCATTCCCCCGCGTCCGTGGGTCTATGGGCACCACCTGATCCGCAAGCAAGTGTCCGTGACGGTCGCGCCCGGCGGAGTCGGGAAATCGTCTCTGACGATCTGTGAGGCGCTGGCGATGGTATCCGGTCGCGAACTGCTGGGCGAATGGACCGCCAAGGGTCTCAAGGTCTGGCTCTACAACTTGGAAGACCCGCGCGACGAAATGGATCGTCGCATCATCGCGGCGATGCAACACCACCACGTCAGCCCCGAGGAAATCGCGGGGCGTCTCTATGTGGATACCGGGCGGGAACGTACTCTGAGCATGGCGGTCCAAACCCGCGAGGGCGTCCAGATCATCAAGCCGGAACTGGACGCCTTGGCCAGTGAGATCGAGGAGCGGGAAATCGACGTGCTGGTCGTCGACCCTTTCGTGTCATCGCATCAAGTGTCGGAAAACGACAACGGCGCAATCGACCTGGTGGCAAAGGAATGGGCGCGTCTGGCGGATCGGTGCAACTGCGCAATCGAACTCGTCCACCACACTCGCAAGACCAATGGCGAGGAAGCGACGACCGAGAGCGGGCGCGGCGCATCTGCCCTTCTGGCGGCGGCGCGGTCCGGTCGGGTGCTCAACAAGATGAGCGACAATGCAAAAGAGGAAGCGGGGGTTCTGAACGACCCCGCAACCTATTTCAGCGTTGACCGGGACAAGGCAAACCTTGCCCCCAAGGGGAACCGGGTATGGCGTCGCATGGCGTCGGTGCGCCTGGCGAACGGCGATGCCGTGGGCGTGGCCGAGGACTGGGAATGGCCCGGCACTTTCGAGGGTATGTCCGCCGATGATCTGTTGGCAGTGCAACGCGCACTTGACAACAAGGGGCTGCGATACTCCGATCAGGCTGGCGACGATTGGGCCGGCGTGACCATAGCCGAGGTGCTGGGATTGGACGTCACTGCGGACCGCAAGCGCATCAAGAAAATGATCGAGGCGTGGCTGAAATCCAAGGCGCTGAAAAAGGTCAAGCTACCGGACGCAAAGCGTATGGAGCGCCCCTGTCTGGAGGTTGGCGAATGGGCGAGCCAATGAGCGCCACACCCACCCTCGAAAGCATAGTGGGGCAAGGTGGAGCGCGCATCACCTGTTTGGCGTAGGGTGCGGCACATGAGGGGCAGCCTCACTGTCCAAGCAGAGACTGGTTCGAATTAGTCTGACAGCACCGAAACGAAAGGCCGCCGATCCGGTTGGACCGGCGGCCGGGCGTCAGTCGGCTGTTACCTCTGACAGGGAGAATCCCGGCTTAGGCGAGCCAGACGTTGCGCAGGGTCTGACCAAAGCCGCCCATCGCGCCGACCGAATGCGGTGTGTAACCCATGACGTTCTTTGCCGTCGCCTCAAGCTGGTTTTGGAACACCGGGTTCACGAAGCCGCCGTCGTCGTTCATCATGTGCAGCATGTCGCAGTACATCTGCGCCCGCTTGGCTTCGTCCAGCTCGGCGCGGGCGGCAAGGATCATCGCGTCGAATTCGTCCGAACCCCACATGGTCTCATTCCAACTGCCACCATTCATATGCGCGATGGTCAGGAATGCATCAACGGTCGGACGCGCCTGCCAGCCGGACATGGTCATCGGCTTCTGCATCCATATGTTCGACCAATAGCCATCAGAAGGGGACTTGATGACGTTGATATCGGCCGCACCCTTGGCGGATTGCTGGAAGGTCAGTGCGATGTCGTTTGCGGTGCTGCCCGCGGTCTCGGACGTGTAGAGATCGACCGCGTTGACGCCCGCCTTGTCGAAATAGAACTTCGCCTTGTCCAGGTCGTATTCGGCGGGCTTCACATCCTCGCACCAGTATTTGTAGGTGGGACCGATTGGTGTGTCAGCCGAAATTGTGCCGATCCCCTTGAACACCTGGTTCAGAATGAGTTCGCGATCGAGCGCATGCTTGATGCCCTTGCGGAAATCCGCGTTGTCCGTTGGCGCACGGTCGACCATCATCACGATATTGGTGAAACCGCCCGTGGGTGTGTTGTACAGCGTCACGGCGTCGTTGCCGCTCAGCTGTTCCACCGCAAAGGCCGGAACATCGCGGATGGCGTCCACGTCGCCTGCCAGCAATGTGCTGAGCGTTGCGTTGGCATCCGGCACCGGGATGAAGTCAATTCCGTCGAGGTAGGGCTTGCCTTCTTCGTAATAGTTGTCAAATCGCTCAAGGACCACACGCTCGCCGGGGATGAATTCCGTCACCTTGAACGGACCCGAACCGATGGCCATTGCGAAATCGGTATGGCCAGCAGGATGGATGGCGAGATGGTAGTCGGACATGATCACCGGCAAGTCGGCATTGCCTGAAGACAGGGTGATCTTGACGGTCGAGGCGTCCGGTGCCTCGATCGAGGTGACGGTCGACAAGAGCGCCTTGGCAGGGGATTCCGAACCCTCGGCGATGTGACGCGACAGGCTTTCGACCACATCGGCGGCGGTGACAGGCTGGCCGTTATGGAACGTAAGGCCGCCGCGCAGCTTGAAGCTCCACTCGGTGGCGGCGGCGTTGACGCTCCATTCTTCAGCCGCGTCACCTTCGACTTCCAGCGTCGGCGCGAAACGGGTCAGGCGCTGATAGACGCAGTTCGAATAGATGCCGTCATCGGTGTCGACCATGCGCACCGGTTCCAGCGTGTTGTCGGTGTTGCCCTGCGCGACCCGCAGCCAGCCGCCGCGCTTGGGCTCTTCGGCGCGGGCAGGTCCGGCCAAGGTAAGAATGCCGCTGGCCGCCGGCACCAGCAGGCCGAATGCGCCCGCGCGCTTGAAAAATCCGCGGCGGCTAAGTGCCCCGGCTTTGTATTGACGTACCAGGCTGTCGATGTCGGACATGTATTTTCCTCCCAGAGAACGAAGACGGGTTGTCCCCGCAGTTCCCCTGAGATTGCGGGCGTACCGCGCGCGGCACAAACAACCGATTTCATGACTTTGCCATAACTGAGGTTATGGGTCTGACTTTCACCGCTCGCGCACCAGGAATGGTTCTGCGGTCATGCCCGTCGGAACAGCCACACCCATTCGCGTCAGGATCGACGGCGCAAGTGCCAATTGGTCCAGCAGTGTGTCTTCAGGTGGCAGGGTACTGTCACCGAAGTAATAGAACGCGACGTCCTGTTGATCCTCCCCGGCACCACCGTGGTGGCCAAGGTCATCCTGGCCATGATCTGCCGTGACAATGACGTCATAGCCAAGAGCGCGCCAGCGGATCACGTAGGGCGCAAGGGCGGCATCTAGATAGTAGCATGCATCGCTCATCTCTCGTTTTCCGTGGCCAAAGCGGTGCCCCATGCTGTCGAGCGTCGAGGTATGCAACAATCCGTAGTCGATCCCCTTGGCCTCGCAGAGATAGGTCAGCGTCGCGAAAAGGTCCGCGTCGGACGGGCTCATCTGGTTGGCTTCGGTCGCATCGGCCATGGTATGGAAACGGCCATGGTGGATCGGGCCCTGCGGGCTGTCGAGTTCGATGTCCCGCACCGGGTCGAACGGCATCCGGTGGAACAGTTCGCTCCACCAGCTTAGCGCTACGGCACCCGTCTTACGCCCGGCCCCGGCGAGTTCGGAAAACACATCTGGCACCTTTAACCGCTGTCGGTGTTTGTTGCCACAGACACCGTGAACATGCGGCGAAAGCCCGGTATGGATCGAGGCGTAACAGGCCGAAGAGGTGGACGGCAGGACCGACCGCATCCGCCGCACACGGGCATGGCCCGAGGCTGCCCAGCCTTCAAGATTGCCGAACAGGCGTCGGAAATTCCGGTAGGGCACACCATCCAGGATGATGAGAAGCAGCTTTTCGGAACCGGTCATCAGCCCACCTCGAACAACCCGGCCGCTCCCATTCCGCCGCCAATGCACATCGTGACGACGACGTAACGGACGCCGCGCCGTTTGCCTTCGATCAGCGCGTGGCCGACAAGCCGCGCACCTGTCATCCCATAGGGGTGGCCCACCGAAATCGCGCCGCCGTTCACGTTCAGCCTGTCCGGGTCGATCCCCAGTTGATCGCGGCAGGGTATGGCCTGCGCTGCGAAGGCCTCGTTCAGTTCCCACAGCCCGATATCGTCGACCGTCAGTCCGGCCCGCTTTAGCAGTCGCGGCACGGCATAGATCGGGCCCATGCCCATTTCTTCGGGGGCGCAACCGGCGACGGCCATACCCCGATAGACCCCAAGCGACGAAAGCCCGCGCTTTGCAGCCGCTTCTGCAGACATCAGCACACAGGCCGAAGCGCCGTCCGACAACTGACTGGCATTGCCGGCGGTGATCAGCCCACCCTCGACAACGGGCTTAAGGCCGGCCAGCGTATCCGCCGTTGTGCCCGGGCGGTTGCCCTCGTCCCGCGTCAGGGTGACGGTTTCCTCGTGCACCTCGCCGGTTTCGCGGTTCTTGACCAGCTTAGTCGCCGTGACCGGCACGATCTCGTCATCGAAAGCCCCGGCGGCCTGCGCGGCGGCCGTACGGGCCTGCGATAGCGCCGCGAATTCGTCCTGTGCCTCACGCGTGATGCCGTGAAGCCGCGCCACGTTCTCGGCCGTCATCAGCATCGGCATATAGGCGTGCTCAGCCGCCCGGGTCACAGCGGGGTCTTTCTCGGCCATGACCCAGTCGAAATACCGCGCCTGGACCGCCGAGATATTTTCCTGCCCACCGGCCACCACGACGCCCATGCCATCGACCGCTATCTGCTTGGCCGCCGTCGCGATGGCCATCAGCCCAGAGGCGCATTGCCGGTCGATGGTCTGCGCTGCAGCGGTTGCTGGCAACCCGCCCGCCAGCGCCGCCAGCCGCGCGACGTTCAGCCCGGCGGTGCCGGCGGTCAGGACCGAGCCCATCACCACGTCTTCAACATCGGCCGGATCGACGCCGGACCTCTCGACCGCTGCGCGGATCGCGTGGCCCGCCAAGGTCGGCGACTTGATGTTGTTGAACGCCCCCCGGAAGGCAGAGCCGATGGGGGTACGGGCGGTCGAAACGATGACGACATCTTTCATAAGGGCGGTACTTTCCTATTTAGCAGAATCGGTTTCGAAGGGCTTTCTTGTCCAGTTTCCCGACCGAGGTCTTGGGCAGCGCCTCGACAATCTCGATCCGGTCGGGCGCGGCCCATTTCGACAGCGACCCATCGGCGACCGCCCTGGCGAAGGCGGCGCGAAGTGCTGTCACGATGGCTTCCGGGGCTTCGGTGCAGGCGACCACTAAAAGCGGGCGTTCGCCCCATTTGGGGTCTGGCACGCCGATGGCGGCGGCCTCGGCAACGCCTTCGACCCTGCTGGCAAGGTTTTCCAGCTCCAGCGAGGAAACCCATTCCCCGC
>NZ_JBARVQ010000102.1:0-1715 GCF_049646345.1 Albidovulum sp.
CTGATGCTGGAACACCCCGAGATCGTCATGATGGGCGAGGATGTCGGCCGCAAGGGCGGCGTCTATGGTGTCACTCAGAAACTGACGGCGCGTTTCGGCCCGGACCGGATGATCGACACGTTGCTGGATGAGCAATCCATTCTGGGTCTGGCCATCGGCATGGCGCAGAATGGTTTCGTGCCGATGCCCGAGATCCAGTTCCTCGCCTATCTGCACAATGCCGAGGATCAGATCCGGGGCGAGGCGGCGACGCTACCCTTCTTCTCGAACGGGCAATACACCAATCCGATGGTGCTGCGGATCGCGGGGCTTGGCTATCAGAAGGGCTTTGGCGGGCATTTCCACAACGACAATTCGGTCGCGGTGTTGCGCGACATTCCGGGCGTGGTCCTCGCCTGCCCCTCGAACGGGGCGGATGCCGCGCGGATGATGCGCGAATGCGTGCGGCTGGCGCGGGAAGAGCAACGGGTCGTGGTCTTCCTCGAACCCATCGCGCTTTACCCGATGCGGGACCTGCATGGGGAAAAGGACGGCGGCTGGATGTGCCGCTACCCCGAACGGTCCGAGGTGATCGGGCTGGGCGATGTGGGCGTGCATGGTCGTGGTACGGACCTTGCCATTGTCACCTTCGGCAACGGCTATTACCTGTCGCGGCAGGCTGAACGGCGGCTGGCCGGGGCGGGTGTAAAAGCGCGGGTCGTCGACATGCGCTGGCTGTCGCCCCTGCCGGCGGACGCATTGGTCGATGCCGTGAAAGGCGCGAAGCGCATCCTGATCGTGGATGAAACCCGCCGCTCGGGCGGCGTGGCCGAGGCGCTGATGGCGTTGTTTTCTGAACGCACCGATGTACCAAAGGCGCGGCTGACCGCCGAGGACAGCTTCATCGCCACCGGCCCCGCTTATGCCGCCACAATGCCGTCGGCGGGCAGCATATACGACGCCGCCATGGCGCTGATCGGGGGGGCGAAATGAAAACCGCCGTTGTCATCTGCCCCGGACGGGGCACCTATACCAAGACCGAACTTGGCTACCTGCAACGCCATTTCGCCGACCGCGCGTTACTGGGCACTTTCAACCGGACGCGCGAGGCGATGGGGCAGGAAACGCTGTCGGCACTTGACGGGGCGGCCAGCTATTCGGTCGCCAAGCATACCCGCGGCGACAATGCCTCGGCCTTGATCTACGCGGCGACATTGGGCGATTTCCGCGCCATCGACGGGGTCGAGGTGGTCGCCGTCACCGGCAATTCGATGGGTTGGTATTCGGCGCTCGCTTGCGGTGGCGCGCTGACGGCGGAAGCCGGGTTTGAGGTGGTCAACACCATGGGCACCCTGATGCAGGAAGCCTTGATCGGCGGGCAGTCGATCTACCCCTTCGTGGGTGAGGATTGGCGGCCCGACCCGGTGCGCAAGGCGGAACTGATGGCGCTGGTCGCTGATATCGAGACACGCGCGGACCATGTTCTGACGCTCTCCATCGACCTTGGCGGGATGCTGGTGCTGGCAGGGAACGAGGTTGGGTTAAAGGCATTCGAGGAAGCCGTGCCACCGGTGCAGGGCCGCTTTCCGATGCGCCTCGCCAACCACGCAGCCTTCCATTCCAGCCTTCAGGCGCCCGTCGCCGAACGCGGCCGGGCGCATCTGTCGCCGTCTCTATTCAGCCAGCCGAAACTGCCGATGATCGACGGGCGGGGGGCGATCTGGTGGCCAGGCGCC
>NZ_JBARVQ010000103.1:0-2129 GCF_049646345.1 Albidovulum sp.
CGGTTGAACTGGACCTGCCGATTTTGTTGAACGTCGGGATCCCGGGCCCACGCATCCCGATGGAAACGCAAAAGGTCGAACATCTGGACGAGGTCTGCTGGTTCTTCCCAGATCTGAAGATCGTGATGCGCCACGGCGCGGAACCGTGGGAGGCATTGGCCGTGAAACTGATGCTGAAATGGCCGAACCTGTATTATTCGACCAGCGCCTTCGCTCCAAAACATTATCCCAAGGCGATCATCGATTATGCAAACTCGCGCGGGTCGGACAAGATCATCTACGCCGGTTATTTTCCGATGGGCCTCAGCCTCGACCGGATATTCTCCGACATGGAAAATGTGCCGCTGAAGGACGAGGTCTGGCCCAAATTCCTCCGCGAAAACGCCAAACGCGTTTTCAAACTGTAACTTCGCCCGGGAGCCGGGAAGTCTGCTCCCCTCTTTCGTCACCGCCCTTTGCCCGAGACAACCCCGGCAAAAGGCAGCCGCCCGAGAAGCCAAGCCAGCGGCAGATTAAGGAGCATAATTATGACCGAAACAGCAGCATCAATCGACGCCCGTACCGCGCCAGTGGCCGCCTACCAGATCATCGAGAAGATGACCAAGGAGGAGGTAGCCGCGTGGCGCGTAGCCGACCTTCCGGGCCGTCCCTCTGCCGAAGAGCGCAATCTTGATATCGGCTTCCCGTGCGGCTGGTTCCCGCTCATGCTCAGCAGCGAGCTCGCAATCGGCGAAGTAAAGCCGCTGCGCTATTTCGGTCAGGACCTCGCGATCTGGCGCGGCGAAGACGGCGAAGTACGGATGATCGAGGCCTATTGCGCGCATCTGGGTGCGCATCTGGGCCATGGCGGCAAAGTCCACGGCAACCTGCTCGAATGTCCGTTCCACGCCTGGCGCTATGATGGCAATGAAGGCGTGGTGAAGGAAATCCCCTATTCCAAAGTCATCCCGCCGCAGGTCAAACGCAAATGCAAAGACACCTGGCCGATGGCAGAAAAAAACCGGATCATCTGGACCTGGTATCACTCGCAAGGCGAAGCGCCGCAATATGAAGTGGCTGACCTTCCTGAAACAACCGATCCCGAATGGTCAGACTTCGATGAATGCACATGGACGATCTATGGCAGCATCCAGAACATGGCCGAAAACGGCGTCGATTTCCCGCACTTCACCTATATTCACGGCGTCGCCAGCCCACCCGAAGCCGAACTGGAATGGGGTGAATGGGAACGCAAAGGGATTGTCCGCGCAAAGATGGGCACGCCCAAAGGCGTCGTAGACGGCAAAATCACCTCGATTTCCAATGGACCGGGGCAAAATTGGGTCCGGTTTGAAGGAATTTGCGAAACCCTGCTGATCGCCTGCATCACGCCGGTTGATTATGACAGGTTGGAAGTCCGCTATTTCTACACTCAGCCGAAAAGCCAGATCGAAGGACCGATGGCTGGTCTTGCGCGCGCGATTATCAAGGATGTGAACAAGCAACTTGATCAAGATAAGGTGGTGTGGGACCGGATGAAGTTCCAGCCGAACCCGATCATCTGCATGGGTGACGGGCCGATCCCGAAATTCCGCGAATTCTATGCTCGGTATTACGCGGGCGAAGACGGCGCGCCGGGCCGCACAAAAGCAACGGCAGCACAATGACCCGAGGCGGTTCCGACTATCGTGATTACGACGCGTTAGGTCTTGCCGAACTCGTCCGGTCAAAACAGACCTCGCCGGGGGAATTGCTGGAAGAAGCAATTGCCCGAACAGAGACGCAGGATGCGCGGCTCAATTTCCTTGCACAGGAAATGTTTGACTACGGGCGCGGGAAAATCGCCGCGGGATTGCCTGAGGGAGCGTTCACCGGCGTACCGTTCCTCGAAAAAGACCTGCACATGCATGTGGCGGGTTACCCGTCGGGGCAAGGCAGCCGACTCTATGCGGACTATGTCCCGGATCTTACCTCCGAACTGGTCAAGCGCCACGAGGCGGCGGGTCTGGTGATTTTCGGTAAAACGACCACGCCCGAATTCGGTGTGACAGCGACCACCGAAAGCATTGCCGAGGGTCCGACACGCAATCCATGGAATTTGGACCACAGTTCCGGCGGATCAAGTGGCGGCGCAGCATCGGCAGTGGCAT
>NZ_JBARVQ010000104.1:0-2418 GCF_049646345.1 Albidovulum sp.
CGCCCCCACCGGTCGCCACCGCGGCTCCGCCCACGGCGAGGCCCGTGCCCACGGCGGCACCCGCACCCAGTTGCGGACCACCCGAAACGAGCCCGGTGGCGATGCCGGGGCCAAAAATTCCCAGACCCAGAAGCGAGAGTGCGGCAAGCACGATCGCCATGGCCTCGTCGATGGTGGGTGTTGCGCCACCGAAGCCTGCAGTGAACTGGCCGAACAACGTCGAGCCAATGCCGATGATCACCGCCAGCACCAGAACCTTGATGCCGGAAGAGACGACATTGCCCAGGACTCGCTCGGCGATGAAGGCGGTCTTGCCGAACAGACCGAAGGGGATCAGCACGAAGCCCGCCAGCGTCGTCAGTTTGAATTCGATCAGGGTGACAAAGAGCTGTACGGCGAGCAGGAAGAAGGCCAGCAACACCAGGACCCAGGCGAAGAGCAGGCAGGCAATCTGGATGAAGTTCTCGAAGAAGGCGACGAAGCCCATGAGATCGGCGGTCGCCTCCAGAAGGGGCCGCCCGGCATCGAGCCCGGTCTGCGCCACCCGACCCGGGCGCAGAAGATCGGCAGGCGAGAATCCTGTGCCAGAGGCCAACAATCCGAGACCCGCGAAACTGTCGAAGACGATGGCGGCCAAACTGTTCCAGTTGGAGATGAGCCAGGCGAAGATTCCGACGAAGAGGGTCTTTTTCACAAGGCGGGCGATGATGTCATCGTCGGCCCCCCAGGCCCAGAACAGAGCTGCGAGCGTCACATCGATCACGATCAGCGTGCTGGCGATGAAGGCAACCTCGCCGCCCAGAAGACCGAAGCCGGAATCGATGTAGGAGGTGAAGACCCCGAGGAAGGTGTCGATAACGCCGGTGCCGCCCATGGCCTATTCGCCCCCGGTCCGGCCTGTGCCGGTGTCACGCCCCAGGAAACGGTCGCGGGTTTCGGCCCAGACGGCGAGACAGTCATGATCAGAGGCCGCCGCCTCCCCCAACGCCTGACACCGCCGCTGCTCGGCGCGCAACGCATCAACATCAGGTGCTGTGACCTGTGCCGGACGCACAGCCTGCCTCTCTTCCTCCCGGCTCATCTCCACCACCGCTGCGGTGATCGCCACAGAGACGAAGATGATGGCCGCGATGCGGGCGAGGACCGTTCCATCCATGGGTCTGCTCCTTACCGCTCAGTTGTTGAACATCTGGGCATTGCCGGGCTGATAGCCCGCGCCCGGGGTGAGGAACCGCTCGCGCTGGACGCGGCCCTGTTCGGCGGCGGCGGCGCGTTCGGCCTCCACCAGTGCCGTGGCCCGACCATTGGCGGCGGTGACTGCGACCAGATCTGCAATCTGCTGGGACTGAAGGGCCAGAAGCTGGTTGCCCGCCTGGGTCGCCTGCAAGGCCCCCACGGCGGACTGGCTCTGCCCGACAAGCGCGGAGAGTTCTGCTCGCTGGTTGTCGATATTGCCAACCACGCCCGCCTGAACCCGGAGCGCGTCCTGCAGCCCGCCCACCGTGTTTTCCCAACGGGAGCGCGCATCGGCCAGAAGCTGCGCCTCAGGTGCGGCCATGGGGATATTGGCGTAGTCCTGTTGGAAGATCTGGTCGATCTGGTTCACGTCAAAGGCGATATTTTGTGCTTGCGAGAGAAGCTGGCGTGTCTGGTCGACATTTTGCTGCAGTGTCTGCAGCGCGGAATAAGGCAGGCTCGCAAGATTACTGGCCTGATTGATCAGCATCTGCGCCTCGTTCTGAAGCTGGGTGATCTGGTTGTTGATCTGCTCCATGGCACGTGCCGCCGAGAGGATGTTCTCGGCGTGATTGCGCGGATCATAGACGATGCGACCAAAACCGCCGAAGAAGGCATGGGCCGGGCTGGCGAAGATCGGCGCAAGGCTGAGAGGGGCCGCCAGCGCCAAAGCGAGTGCGGAGGCGCTGGCGAATTTGCCGAAGCGAAGGGGTGTGCGGGTCATGGTGTTGTCTCCTGTTCGGGTTGGGGGACTTGGGGGATTTCTGGGTCATCCGCGTCGCTGTCGGGCGCGAGATTGGTAAGGTCTGGGATCAGGTCGGCGGCCCAGCCGACACCCCGGGTCTGCAGCCAGGCGGCAAGAAACCCGTCGCGGCCATGCTCGGCCAAGATGTCGGTAATGCGCGCCTGATCGGACTTTGAAGAGGTCGCGCAAAGGGCGAGGCCCACCTCGGAGAGGCCCAGCTCAAAAAGCCGGTTGCCTCGACGCGACTGGCAATAGTAGTCGCGCTTCGGCGTGGCCCGGGCGAGGATCTCGATCTGCCGGTCGTTCAGACCTGTTGATTGCCACTGAGAATTGACCCGGCAAAGGCTAAAATTGTCACTGAGAATTGACCCATGTGCAACCTTGCCCCGGCTTGAACCAGCTGGGGGCATTTGGAGTGATCGACATGGGATTTTTGA
>NZ_JBARVQ010000105.1:0-9631 GCF_049646345.1 Albidovulum sp.
GATGCGGGTCTCGGTCATATCCGCCCCTCTCCGGGTGTTTCGAACTGGCGGGTGCGGCGGGCGAAAATCACCAGGATCGTCGCCATCAGCGGCAGGAGCCAGATCACCCGCGCGCCGTAGCGCGTCGAGGGCTGCGAAATGCCGCCACAAACCAGCGCATTGGCCAGCACACCCAGAAGCACCATGATCGCCAGCGCCTTCACCTCACCCGGCACCCGGCGCGGCAGCAAGACCAGGCCAAGGATCACGGCCAGCGACAGAAGATAGAACACCTCCTGCGCGGTCGTGACCGGGCCGAGCCAACTGACATCCCTGGTAATGCGGCCATGATCGAAGGACCCGAACAGAAGGCCGTGAATGGAGGCATTCTGCGCCACCATCTTGTCGTTCGGGATGGTCAGGTCGACCGCCACCCAGCCCGACTGGATGAAAGTGTTCTTGAGAAACGCCGTAACAGTCGCAACCGGCTGATCGGCCAGCACATCGAAGAAAAAGCCGATCTGATCGTCGGCCACCGCCCGCTGATCCTCGGGCGTCATCAGCCGGAAGGACCCGAGCCGCTGGCTGGTCTCAAAGACGATATGGGTTGCGGTGATCCGGTATGGGTCGTCCGACCATTGCAAAGCCTCATGCAGTTTGCAGGTGGGAATGTTGTCATCCGGGCAATGGGTATCGAGATAGGTCAGACCCGGACCGTCCTGAATGATCCGGGCGGTGATATAGGGCTTGATGACAACCTCGGACCCTGCGACCGATTTCGCGGCCGAGCGCAGGACGCTTTGTTCGGCATAGCCGATGCCGACGATGACGGCGACCAGCGCGGGCGGCAGCCACCATTGGCGGCGCGAGAGGATGACGGCGATCAGCGCCGCTGCCGGGATCATCAGCGTCGCGATAGCCAGATGCGACAGGTGCGACACGATGGCCAGCGCGCCCAGAGCCACGGCAAAGGCCATCTCCCACGGCCGCATCTGGCGACCAAACACGGTGATCGTGGCGATGGTCAGCAGCAGGACAGGCGCGAATGTATCCGGCATCAGATAGATCACAAAGAACGGCAACGACCCGAACGAGGCGACAATGACCGGCAATGCCACGGCCTTGGCCACCGGCATGTGCAGCCCCCAGCGCCGTGCCGCGATCCGGAGCGGCAGCCAGACGGCGGCCAGCACAGCCGCGATATTCAGAGCGATCAGGCCTTCCAGCGCGCCAAGCCGCGCCAGCGCACCGGCCAGCAGCGCATAGACCGTGGACCGCGATCCATCGACGGTATTGTCCGCCTCAATCTCTGTTGTGTCGGGCTCTGCCGCGCTGCCATCGGCTGTCGTGCTGGGCCTGACCAATGGCGAGGCCCCCTTGATCCCCAATTGGTTCAGACCCGAATGGCCTTGCGACACATATCCCACTGTATCGAAGTAAAAAAGCGGCTTTCCGTTGATCAGATACACGCTGAGGCAGGCAAAAACCGCAAGCACAAGCCAGAGAACTGACCGGCCGACACTGGCCTGGCCTGCAATCGCTCCGTTCCCCGTCGCCATCGCCATCAGTGTGCTCCCTCAGTCTGTTCAAGCTCTTCCCGCAGGGCCTTGAAATAGGCTATGGTGCGGGTCAGCCCGTCACGCAGTTTCACCTGGGGTTCCCAGCCGAGTGTCTTTCGGGCAAAGCCGATATCGGGCTGGCGCTGCACAGGATCGTCATGCGGCAGCGGCTCAAAGACCAGTTCGGACTTCGCGCCGGTCAGGTCGATCACCGCCTCGGCCAGTTCACGGATCGACATCTCAACCGGGTTGCCGATGTTCATCGGTCCGGTGATCTCGTCGCCGGTCGCCATCAGCCCGACCAGTCCGTCGATCATGTCCGAGACGAAGCAGAAGGACCGGGTCTGCTGACCCTCGCCATAGATCGTGATCGGCTTGCCGGCGAGAGCCTGCATGATGAAATTCGACACGACGCGCCCGTCATTCGGGTGCATGCGCGGCCCGTAGGTGTTGAAGATGCGGGCCACCTTGATGCGAAGCTGGTGCTGGCGGTGATAATCGAAAAACAGCGTCTCGGCGCAGCGCTTGCCTTCATCATAACAGGACCGGAAGCCGATCGGGTTCACATTGCCCCAATAAGCTTCGGTCTGGGGATGAACGACCGGATCGCCGTAAACCTCGGATGTCGAGGCCTGAAGGATCTTGGCGCGCAGGCGTTTGGCCAGCCCCAGCATGTTGATCGCACCATGCACGCTGGTTTTCGTCGTCTGCACCGGGTCGTGCTGGTAGTGGATCGGGCTTGCCGGGCAGGCAAGGTTATAGATCTCGTCCACCTCGACATAAAGCGGGAAGGTGACGTCATGGCGCATGACCTCGAACCGGGGATTGCCGATCAGATGGGCGACATTCGACCGGCGACCGGTGAAGTAATTGTCCACGCAGAGAACGTCATGCCCCGCCTCCAGCAGACGTTCACAGAGGTGAGAGCCAAGAAACCCGGCACCGCCGGTCACCAGCACCCGCTTGGAGATGACACTCATACCCTTGCCTTCCGTTCACCAGCACCGCCCCGGCGCCACACTAGGCCAGACAACGACAGGGTGCGAGAAAATTCACACCCGTCCGGCTCGGGCAAAAGCCCTTTGAAATCCCCGATCTGCACGAACGCCACCTTTTGATCCTCAGCGAAAATGTCGGGCCGGTTTGACTGCCACAACAGCAGGCTGCCACCCATTCACGAAGAACAGGTTCAGGGCAACGATATGAACCATGGCCATCCACCCGGACACCAACCCTGCAAAACGCTCGAATGCTCGCAAACAACGCATTCCCAAAATCCCGTTCAAAATCGCAATCGCCATAACACCGGTACCACCAAACCCAAAGAGGCATCTCCTGCAAAACGACAATAGTTCCTGAATTCCACCTTCTAACAACAACTTCCGGCAATAGCACGATTTGCGGCCCATCGCGAAGGGAGGGTTTCCTGACCCGGCACCACGGCGACGGAATGCGCCTATCATCCGCGCCCGCGAAACAATCGGCCCCGCTGGATTGGCACAACCCTTTCTCTCTGTCAGGACCGCCGCTATGGTCACGGCGCTATTAGGTGGTTCGGAATATTCATGCAGATCGATAAAACTCCCCTTCCCGGAATTCTCATCCTGACGCCACGCCGGTTCGGCGATGCGCGCGGCTGGTTTTCCGAGGTCTGGAACAGCAAGACATTGGCCACTGCCGGGATCGGGGTGGAGTTCGTGCAGGACAACCATTCCTGTTCGCGCGATGTGGGCACGGTGCGCGGTCTGCACTTTCAGTCGCCCCCCCATGCCCAGGCGAAACTTGTGCGCTGCGGACGCGGGCGGGTCTTTGACGTCGCCGTCGACATCCGCATCGGTTCGCCCACCTATGGCCAATGGACGGGCGTGGACCTGTCCGCCGAAGACGGGCGGCAATTGCTGATCCCGGCGGGGTTCCTGCATGGTTTCGTCACGCGCGAGCCGGACAGTGAGCTTTTGTACAAATGCTCGGACTATTACGCGCCGGAATGCGATGGCGCGATCCGATTCGACGATCCCGATATCGGCATCGACTGGGGCATCGATCCCAGCCAGGCGATTCTGTCCGACAAGGATGCCGCAGCCGGTTCCTTGCGCGACTTCGCCTCGCCCTTCGTCTGGGAGGGCGGCGCATGAAACTGCTCGTCACGGGGGGGGCCGGTTTCATCGGATCGGCGGTCGTGCGCCATGCGGTGCGGGCCGGTCATTCCGTCGTCAATCTCGACAAGCTGACCTATGCCGGATCGCTGACCAATGTCGCCGAGGTTGCAGAAAGCCCGCTTTACGCTTTCGAACAGGCCGATATCTGTGACCGCGCGGCGGTTGACGCGATCTTTGCCGCGCATCGCCCTGATGCGGTTATGCATCTTGCCGCCGAAAGCCATGTCGACCGCTCCATCGACGGCCCGGCCGCCTTCATAGAAACGAACATCACCGGCACCTATACGATGCTGGAGGCTGCCCGCACCTATTGGGGTGCCGAAGGAAAGCCCGGGGCTTTCCGCTTCCACCATATCTCGACCGATGAGGTCTTTGGGTCGCTCGGGCCCAAGGGCATGTTCACCGAGGACACGGCGTACGATCCCCGCTCACCCTATTCGGCGTCCAAGGCGTCGTCCGACCATCTGGTGCGGGCATGGCATGAGACCTACGGCCTGCCGGTCGTGCTGACCAATTGCTCGAACAATTACGGCCCTTACCACTTCCCCGAAAAGCTGATCCCGGTGGTGATCCTGAAAGCACTCGCCGGGGCGCCGATCCCGATCTACGGCAAGGGCGACAACATCCGCGACTGGCTTTATGTCGAGGATCACGCCGAGGCGCTGCTGCTGGCCGTCGAGAGGGGCACGGTCGGGCGCAGCTACAATATCGGTGGTGAGAACGAGGCGACGAACCTTGAGCTTGTCCAGAAGATTTGCGCCATACTTGATGAAAAGCGCCCCGGCAACGCGCCTTATTCAGAACAGATCACCTTCGTCGCCGACCGGCCCGGCCATGATCAGCGCTATGCGATCGACCCGGCGCGTATCCGTGCCGAACTTGGCTGGCGGCCTTCGGTGACGCTGGACGAGGGGCTGGAAAAGACCGTGCAATGGTTCCTCGACCACGAAGACTGGTGGCGCGCCCTTCAGGACCGCGACGGTGTGGGCAAAAGGCTCGGGTCCGGATGAAAGCGCTTGTCTTCGGCACTACCGGCCAGTTGGGGATCGAACTCGCCCGCCGCGCGCCCCGAGGCGTGAGCGTCGGGGCGTTCGGCCGCGGCCGGGCGGACCTGACCGATTCTGCGGCCTGCGCGGCTCTCATCGCGACGACGGATGCGGATGTGATCATCAATGCCGCTGCCTATACGGCCGTGGATCAGGCCGAAACCGACCGGGACACGGCACGGAAGGTCAACGCCGAAACCCCCGGCGCGATGGCCCGCGCCGCCGCCGCGCGGGGCCTGCCCTTCTTCCATGTCTCGACCGACTATGTCTTCGACGGCGCGGGCACACGGGCCTGGGCCGAGGACGATGCCGTCGCGCCGCTGGGTGTCTACGGCGAAACCAAGCTTGCAGGCGAACGCGCCATTGCCGCGGCGGGTGGCGCGCATGTGATCTTGCGTACCGCCTGGGTCTTCTCGGCGCATGGCAAGAACTTCGTGAAGACCATGCTGCGGGTCGGGGCCGGACGGGATGAGCTGAGCGTCGTCGACGACCAGCGCGGCGGCCCGACAGCGGCAGCCGACATCGCCGATGCGCTCTGGACCATCGCTGCGGTCTTTCACAGCGGCAACGGGCAGTCGGGCATCTTCCACTATGCCAGTGCCCCAAGCGTCACTTGGGCCGATTTCGCCGAAGCGGTTTTTGATCGCGCGTCATTGCCAAAAAAACCGGCAGTAAAACGCATCCCGACATCGGACTATCCCACGCCCGCGAAACGACCGGCGAACTCGGTGCTCGATTGCTCGCGCATCCGGGCGGTCTATGGCATAGAACAGCCTGACTGGCGCGTCAGCCTGTCAGAAGTGATCCGCGAACTGGAGACAGCGTGATGAGTAAAACCGGGCGCAAAGGCATTATTCTGGCGGGCGGATCGGGCACGCGGCTTTATCCGATCACCCATTCGGTGTCGAAACAGATGCTGCCGCTTTATGACAAGCCGATGATCTATTATCCGCTCTCGGCCCTGATGCTGACCCATATCCGCGAAGTGGCGATCATCTCGACCCCGCGCGATCTGCCGCAATTTCAGGCCCTGCTGGGCGACGGTTCAGCCTGGGGGATGCGGTTCGAATACATCGTCCAGCCCTCGCCCGACGGGCTGGCGCAGGCTTATTTGCTTGCCGAGGATTTTCTTGACGGCGCCCCTTCGGCAATGGTCCTTGGCGACAACGTGTTCTTTGGCGAAGGGCTGTCGTCAAAACTCAAGGCCGCCGACGCGCGCCAGACCGGCGGCACGGTCTTTGGCTACCGCGTTTCCGACCCTGAGCGGTACGGCGTTGTGGAATTCGACCGCGCGGGCAAGGTCCTGTCGATCATCGAAAAGCCCGAACAGCCGAAAAGCCCCTATGCCGTCACCGGCATCTATTTCCTCGACGGCGATGCACCAGCGCGGGCAAAGACGATCCGCCCCTCAGCGCGGGGCGAGCTGGAGATCACCGATCTGCTCAATCTCTATCACAGCACGGGCGCCCTGAATGTCGAGACGCTGGGCCGCGGTTACGCCTGGCTCGACACCGGCACGCATGAAAGCCTGCTGGAAGCCGCCGAATTCATCCGCACGATCGAAGACCGCCAGAACCTGAAGGTGGGTTGCCCGGAAGAGATTGCCTTTCTCAACGGCTGGATTGACGTGGACCAGTTGATGGGATTGGCAAAACCCTATCTGAAAACCCAGTACGGCCGCTATCTGGCGCGGATTGCGGCGGACCCGATGCTCGCCCGAGGGTAGCGGCGGAACAGGGACCGTCGATCAAAGGCGTATCTTTGTGCAACGCCCCTTCGCGGGCTATCTGGCTGCCAAAACCGCGTCAGATCAGCCCCCAATAACCCTTCAAAATCACGTCTTTTCTGCCTCGATCCGTCATTCGCCGGAAAACTCATCTGTATCATATTGAACTTCCCTGTTTAGTTATCAGATAATAGGCGCGACGACGAAAGACTGTTTTGGGCCCTCTTCCCACCAGGGTGGAGCTATTCGGGTCGGAAATTTGGGATCAAAAAACCATGACGCGGCGCATAAAGAGCCACAAGATTGTAGCCATCATCGTTTTGATCGCGGCGGCGGCATGGGTGGGCACTGGCAAATTCGCATCGGTCGGGAGCGAAGAGGCCCACGCAGCAGAACCCGCGCCGGACAACCCGACAGAATCGGCTGACACCGCAACGGCCGAAACCTCATCTTTGCGCACCGTGGCCGCCGTGGTCCCGACCTTCATTGATCACGCCCGCGAGATCCGCATCTCGGGCGTGACCGGTGCTGACAAACGCGCTGTTCTGGCGGCACGGTCCAGCGGCATCATTTCTTCCCTGACCATCAGCCAGGGGGATGTCATCGCTGCCGATGTGACCGTGATGGCAGTGGAAGGTGCTGACGTGGCAGCCGCGGTCATGACGGCGCAGGCAACCCTCGCACAGCGCGAGCAGGAACTTGAAGTGGCCGAAAAGCTCTTCAAGACCGGCAACACGGCCGAACTGCAACTGATCAAGGTGCGCGCGGAAAAGGCCGCCGCCGAAGCCGGGTTGAGCCAGGCCGAGGCCGCCGTTGACCGTCTCAGCCTTCGCGCACCCTTTGCCGGGGTTGTCGACAAGGTCGAGGTTGAGCTGGGCGAATGGGTCCAGTCCGGCACGCCGATCGCCACTATGCTCTCGCTTGACCCGATCGTCGTGCGCGCCGAGGTGAGCGAACTTGATGTCGGTTATGTCGAGGTCGAGGACCGCGCCAGCGTCCGGCTGGTCAACGGCACCACACTTCAGGGGACCGTCCGCCACATTGCGCGTGAAGCATCCGAGGAAACCCGCACCTACCCGGTTGAGGTCACCCTGCCCAATCCCGACGGCGCAGTCCCGGCCGGAATGACTGCCGAGGTCAGCCTGTTCACCCAGCCCGAGCGCGCCGTGATCGTCCCCCGCTCGGTCATCACGTTGTCCTCCGAAGGGGAACTGGGCCTCAGGATTGTCGGGCAGGACGATGTAGCTGGCTTCGCCTCTGTCGAACTGATTGACGATACACCCGAAGGGCTTGTCCTGACCGGCGTGCCCGAGGATGCCCGGATCATCGTTCTGGGTCAGGACCTTGTGCGCGACGGCGAAAAGGTCAGCGTCAAGGACGCCGCCACCATCCCGACCGGGGAGTGAACGTATGGGACTTGTCGAAACGGCCATCCGCAATGCGCGGCTGACAATCTCCGTCCTGATCTTCCTGATGCTCGCCGGGGCGCAGGCCTATATCTCGATCCCGAAAGAGGCCGAACCAGATATCCAGATCCCGATCATCTATGTCAGCCTCGGCTATCAGGGGATTTCTCCTGAAGACAGTGAACGGCTGCTTCTGCGGCCAATGGAAACCGCGCTGAAAACCATCTCCGGGGTGAAGGAGATGACCGCCTCCGCCTATCAGGGCGGTGGCAATGTGCTGCTGGAATTTCAGGCCGGGGCCGATCTGAACAAGGCGCTTGACGATGTGCGGTCGAAAGTGTCCGAGGCCAAGCGCGACCTGCCGAACGGCGCCGATGAACCCTCGGTGCACGAGGTCAATATCTCGGAATTCCCGGTTCTCGTTGTCTCGCTTGCCGGGGACGTTCCCGAACGCATCCTCGCCCGCGCCGGGCGCGAATTGCGCGACCGGATCGAGGAAGTGCCCGGCGTGCTCGATGCCGCCCTGCAAGGCGTGCGCGATGATCTGGTGGAGGTCATCATCGACCCGGCGAAACTGTCGTCCTACGGGCTCCGCCCCGATACGCTGATCGCCGGCGTTTCTGCCAACAACCAGCTGATCGCCGCAGGTGCGCTGGAAGGGGCCGAGGGGCGTTATGCGATCAAGGTGCCCTCACTGATCGAAACGGTTGAGGATGTGGCAAATCTGCCGGTCATCACCAACGGCAATGCAACCGTCCGCGCCCGCGATCTGGCCGCGATCCGTTCCACCCACAAGGACCCCGATACAATCACCCGGCTGGACGGCAAACCCGCCATCGCCATCGAGGTTTCCAAGCGCGTCGGCTCCAACCTGGTCGAGACCGTCGATGCGGTGAAGAAGGTGACCGAGGAATTCCAGAAGACACTGCCCGAAGGCACCGTGGTGTCGTTCAGTCAGGACAAGTCGACAACGATCCGGCAGATGCTGACCGACCTTCAGAATTCGGTCCTGACGGCGGTGATCCTCGTCTTCATCGTCATCCTTTATGCGCTTTCCGGGCGCGCCTCGCTGCTAATCGGTCTGGCCATCCCGGCCTCGTTCCTGATCGGCATCCTCGGGCTGCAACTGGCCGGGCTGACCGTCAATATCGTGGTTCTGTTCAGCCTGATTCTGGCTGTCGGCATGCTGGTCGATGACGCGATCATCGTCACCGAATATGCCGAACGGCGTATGTCGGAAGGCATGGACAAGCGCGCGGCCTTCGCGATGGCGTCGCACAAGATGACCGGCCCCGTGATCGCGGCGACAGCGACGCGGGTCGCGGCCTTCTCGCCATTGCTCTTCTGGCCAGGCATCGTCGGCGAGTTCATGAAGTACATGCCGATCACACTGATCGCGACCTTGTCGGCTTCGATGGTCTACGCGCTCTACTTCGCGCCCACAATCGGCGCGATCATCGCCCGCCCCGTGAAGGAAGAGGACCGCAGCCGCGACAGCCTTTACATGCGCTTCGTCTCTCGTGCGATCCGGCATCCCTGGCTCGTGACCATGACAGCCGTGGTGGCACTGGTCGCGGTACCCTATGCCTACGGCAACTATGGCAAGGGGGTAGAGTTCTTCCCCAATGTCGAACCTGATTACGGGCTGCTTTATGTCCATGCGCGCGGCAACCTGTCGATCGATGAAAAGGACACGCTGACCCGTCAGGCAGAGGAACGCATCCTTGGCTGGCCGGGCATCAAGACGGTCTATACC
>NZ_JBARVQ010000106.1:0-1802 GCF_049646345.1 Albidovulum sp.
TGGGGATTAGGACCATGATCGGAAAGAAAACCATCGCCAATCTTGAAATCGAACCGCTAGAAGCGATCGCGTCTTCTCAACAGGTGGCGGCACTTGCTGTCATCTGCGGAATCGAAGGCCCATCCTACAGACCGCTTGGTGCCTCCATGGCCATCTTCGAAGACGGTTCGACGGTTGGCAACCTGTCCTCGGGATGTATCGAAGCGGATATCGCACATCATGCAGTCGCAGCCCTATCCCAAGGACAGCCCCGTGAAATTCGCTATGGAAAGGGATCGCCCTTCATGGACATCAGGCTGCCTTGCGGCGGCGGTCTGGACATTCTGATTGTCCCGCAACCTGACCGCGACGCATTGCAGGATGTGACACTGCGTCATGCAAGACGAGAGCTTTGTTGTCTGATGATTGATATACCTACAGGGAAGCTGCATGTGCGATCCGACGGAGAAACCGGGCGCGCAGTATCGCGGTTCACCATTCGGATAGCGCCGGAATTGCGTTTCCTGACCTTCGGCGCAGGGCCAGAGGCGGTGACCTTTGCTGCGATCGTACAATCCATCGGGTTCCAGAACGAGCTATTCTCGCCTGACGGCAAAACGCTGGAGGCGGCTGGCCGTGCTGGTTGCAGAGCCCATCGCCTATCGCAGAAGGCGATGCCGAAAGATCTGAGCATCGACGACCGGACAGCTGTAACACTGTTCTTTCACGATCATGATTGGGAACCGCCCATCCTTGCAGCGGCTCTAAGCTCGCCCGCGTTCTTTGTGGGCGCCCAAGGCAGCAAACGCGCCGCCGACGCGCGGCTTCTGGAACTCGAGGCCTTGGGCTTGGAAGCCTCCGCTCGCAACCGGCTTCGCGGACCGATTGGATTGATACCGTCGACGCGTAATGCTCATACACTGGCTGTGTCCGTACTCGCAGAAATTCTTGCGGAGTCCGGCTCGGTGTCGAACTGAAGCAGACATGACTTTTATTATGCGAGGTTGAAACTACTGCGTATGTTGTTTCTTCTTGATATGCCAATCGCAAGCGTAGCTCGTCACTTGCAGGCCTCGCATGGCCGAAGTGTTTGGGTGCGCGCACAACTAGCTCACACCCAAAGCGAAGGGCAGTCTTCGCCACGCGCGTTGGCTTTGTAGGGGTGAGCGAAATCATCGCATCAATGTCGGCTGTTGCCTTCCGTACATGTGGTCTTCGCGTCCGCGGCGAACGACATCCGCTTTGCCGACCCCTCATCGGATCAGACGCCTGAGTAGGTGGCTTCGTGTGAATGTCCGGTTTCGTAGGCGGTGCCCGACCACCTCGCACCCGCAGCGAAGGTCTGCTTCCCCGAAGAACCATCCTGAAAGAGGACCGACCAGACCTCTCGGTTTTGAAGGTCCGCTTTGGCGGTATCTCAAAATACTCGCTGCAGAGCGGCGAATGCACACTTTCCGCCCGTGGTGCTTTTTACTGTGTCTGCAGTAAATCAAAAGCGGCCATTGGTCACTCGTTAGTCAATGTTCGGAATGTCCCGCGCTGCCGTCGTTCGTGATCGCACGATGCTGCGCGATCGATCAAGGTCCGGTTCGACGGACCGCACCGCAGCGCTTGTAGGTCGAGATGAACGGCAGGAGTGGGCCGGGCCTCACCCACGAGGACCAAAGGATGCGTCCAGGGCCGCCGCAGTGCGGAGATCGACCGCGAAGAGCCCAATCTGTGAATTTGACTTCCTCGCTGCGTGCGCTCGCAGCACGATTGTCGCTGTTCTGGCGTAAATTTCTACGCGGCATCGCGGCAGGAAAAGCGGTCGTTCAGACAAT
>NZ_JBARVQ010000107.1:0-7290 GCF_049646345.1 Albidovulum sp.
GGTCCGCATAGGGCGAGGAGGCGAGGCCGGCATAGGTCACGTAATCGACGCGGGCATCCTTCTCCAACCACTCGGCGACCTTCCTGGCGTTTGCCACATGCCGCTTCATCCGCAGGGACAGCGTTTCAATCCCCATCAGCGTGTAATGCGCGGCCTGTGGGTTCATCGTCATGCCAAGATCGCGCAAGCCTATGGCGATGGAGTGGAAGGTGAAGGCCAGGGGCCCGAAGGTTTCGTGGAATTTCAGCCCGTGATAGGCGGGTTCGGGGGCCGAGAGCGAGGGGAACTTGTCCGAGGCGGACCAGTCGAACTTGCCTGAATCCACGATGCAGCCGCCGGTGACGGTGCCATTTCCGGTCAGGTATTTCGTGGTCGAATGCACGACCAGCGTCGCCCCCATTTCAATCGGGCGGCAGAGGAATGGCGTGGCCGAGGTGTTGTCGACGATCAGGGGCAGTCCCGCCTTGTCGGCGACACCGGCCACAGCCGGAATGTCGGTGACAT
Source organism: Albidovulum sp. (assembly GCF_049646345.1). Taxonomy (GTDB): domain Bacteria; phylum Pseudomonadota; class Alphaproteobacteria; order Rhodobacterales; family Rhodobacteraceae; genus Albidovulum. The sequence continues at coordinate 505 of NZ_JBARVQ010000107.1, forward strand.
AGCCGCCGGGATTGGCGATGGATTCGCAGAAGACTGCGCGGGTATTGTCGTCGATGGCGGCCTCGATCGCCGAAAGATCGTCAAAATCGACGAATTTCGCCGACCAGCCGAAGCGTTTGATCGTCTGGCTGAACTGGGTCAAGGTGCCGCCATAAAGCCTGGTCGAGACCACGACATTGCAGCCCGGACCCATCAGCGGGAAAAGCGCCATGATCTGCGCGGCATGCCCGGATGAACAGCAGACCCCGCCCTGACCGCCTTCCAGCGTCGCGATCCGCTCGCCAAGGGCGGCGACCGTGGGGTTGGTCAGGCGCGAATAGATGTAGCCCACTTCCTGAAGGTTGAAGAGCGCGGCTGCATGATCCGCGTCGCGGAAGACATAGGCAGTCGTCTGGTAAATCGGCACCTGCCGCGCGCCGGTCGCGGGGTCGGGGCGGGCGCCCGCATGGATTTGCAGCGTGTCGAAACCGTAGGTATTGGTCATTTCCGTCTCCCTGGCAGATTTGCGGGCGACGTTAGGGCAAGGTCAGGAGAGGTACAACACTTCGCGGATGTATCCTTAGCTGCGGCCTTCTTAGGTGGAGGTTATCGGTCTGGGCCTGCGCCGTGGCGTTTGCCTATGCCGATTGTGTGGTTTCGGTAGGTGCCGACACCGTCGGAACCCGGTTCCACGGTGCAGGCGGTCAAAAGACCGGCAATGAAGGCGGTTATGGCTAAAAGGCTGACAGTATGCATCTTGATCTCCCATTCGCTGAGCCACTGTCCCTTGCCCATGGTAGGGGGCAGGCTTGTTCACTGGGAAATCACTTGCCGGACAGGGTCGCGTGACCCGCACATCACCAGCCCGCGATCCTGATCGCTGCGCGCCGAATGCTGCGTCGAACGTCGATCTGCCAGCTTGTCTCATCGCTCTGGCCGCGCGAGGATGGGCGGGTAACAGGCTTGGGGGTGGTGATGAAACCGGTCAGCTGGGGCGTTCTGGGCGCTGCGAAATTCGCGCGTGAGCACATGGCGCGGGCTATCCATGAGGCCGAGGACGCGCGGTTGCATTCGCTTGCCACATCCGACCCGACAAAGGCCGCGCCGTTTTCCGCCTTTTGTCCGGATCTGAAGATCCATGACACCTATGACGCGCTGCTGGCCGATCCGGCGGTGGAGGCGGTCTATATCCCGCTGCCCAACCATCTTCATGTGGAATGGACACTGAAAGCGCTTGAGGCAGGCAAGCATGTGCTGTGCGAAAAGCCCGCCGCGATGCGGGCCGATGAGATCGACACCCTGATCGCGGCGCGCGACCGGAGCGGGCTGATAGCCACCGAGGCCTACATGATCGTGCATCATCCGCAATGGCGGCGGGCACGCCAGTTGATTGCCGAGGGCGCCATCGGGCACATCCGGCATGCCGATGCCCATTTCAGCTATGACAACCACGCCGATCCCGGCAATATCCGCAACCGGCCCGACACGGGTGGCGGCTCCATCCCCGATATCGGGGTCTATGCTTACGGCTCGCTGCGCTGGGCGACCGGCGCGGAACCTGTGACGCTTGATGCCCGCATCACCCGCGAAAACGGGGTCGATGTCTTCGCGCAGGTGAGTGGCGTGATGGAGGGGCCGGGCGGGCGGTTCACCTTCCACGCCATGACCTCGATGCGGCTGTTCCCGCGACAGGAGGTGGTGTTTCAGGGCGACGAAGGTCTCATCCGCCTGACCGCCCCCTTCAATGCCGGGCTGTTCGGTGAGGCGCAGGTGCACATGTTCCGGCAGGGCAAGGCCGATCATGTCGAACGGTTTCCCGGCGCGCGGCAATATCGCAATCAGGTTGAGGCGTTCGGGCGGGCCGTCCGCGAGGGTGCCGCCTATCCCTGGAGCCTTGAGGACGCAAAGGGCACGCAGGCGATGATCGACCGGGTTCTTGCCGCCGGATAATGCGTTTCGCGTTAAACCTGAATCGCCTAACGCTGCCTGAAATCAAAGATTTCAACGCGTTAGGTGATGAGTAATGTTTCAAGCTAAACGCGAAACGCTGTTGGTCGGGTTGACGCATGTCATGGCGCCGACTGCGCCCGGGCCCCATATCAAAGGCAGACCATGAAGGAGGTTTGCCATGAAACCGATCCGCACGCTTGTCCTGATCGCCGACGACCAGACGGCGCGGTTCCTGATCAATGACGGCATCGGCAAGGGGCTGAAGGAGGTGGCCGGTCTCTCGGCGGCGCAATTCCTTGATGCCCAGATCGACTATGACGACCGGCCGGGACGGCAGACGGGCGGACCGGGCGGTGTGGCGCGGCATGGCTTCGATCCCGGAGAAAAGGCGGATGAGGCCGGCCGTTCCCGGTTCGCAGGCTATGTGGCCGAAGAGTTGGGCCGCGAATGGACGCGGATCAAACCCGACCGGCTGATCCTTGCGGCTGCACCAAAGATGCTGGGTGCATTGCGGTCCCGCCTGAACGGCGCACCGGCGGCAGCCCTGCACGGTGATCTGGCCAAGGATCTGGTGAAGGTCGCGGTACGCGATCTGCCGGGATACTTCGCCGATATTCAGCCGATGTGAGCCCGGGCCACCTTCTCTCGGCGGCTCAGCGCAGCCAGAGTTTGGCCTGCTTGATCCTGTTGCGGATCGCCTGTTCCCTTCGGGGCAGGTCACCCCGGTCGAACATGTCGCGCACCTTGTGGCCCTTGCCCTGATAGACCAGCTTTTTCAGCGGCTCATAGGTCTTCAGCACCTTCTTGATCGGATTGGGGGCGATGGCGGCCTCCAGCATCCCGACCACCGCATCGGCTTCGCGAGCGTAAAGCAGGGGCAGCGTGCGGTAGTGGCAGGTTACATCGCCGTCGAGCCCGGCAAGCTCTGCGCCCGGACGGCCACCGCCGAAGGAATGGATAACAAGCGGCAGCGCCACCTGATCGAGCCAGGGATCGAGCGACTGGCAGACAAGCGCCTCGGGTGCGTCATCGCGGATCGCCAGGGCATAGTCGAGGAAGCGTTGGCCGAAGGCGCGGGGGCAGCTATGGAAAAACCAGCCCGCATTGAAGTAAAGGTACCGCTCCCAGTGTTCGTCGGGCTGGGTGAGGTCGAGCGAGCCCTCGAATTCCAGCCCGAACTTGTCATAGAGCGATTTCCACGTCGCCGCATAGCCCGGCCCGTACAGCTCGACTTCGGGCCATGTCCCCTCCCGCCGCATTGAGGCCGAGGGACGGTTGAAATCGAAGCCGACCGAGGTCAGCGGTCCGGTGAAAAGTGTGTCGGTGTCAAAAAAGACGAAGGGTTCGCCTTCGGGCAGGGCCAGAAGCCCTTCGATCTTGTTGCCGTAAGGATAGCTCTGGCCGAAATGCGGTGTCTCAAAGGGCAGGATCTCGGCCTCGAACCCGTCCAGGAGCGCGCGAATGTCGGCGGACATGCGCGGATCGCCCTGCCATTGGGGGCCGGGCTGCGGTTCGCCGACGATCAGGCGGCCGGGGAAGTTCGGATTGGCAGCGCGGAAAGTGGCGGCAAAGATGACGGCTTCATAGCCGAGCCGCCCGGACTGGCCGATGCAGAAGACATTGAAAATGCGCCCCGCCGCGTCTGTATCCGCCATGCCTGCTGACCGCTCCCGTAGATTGCCCCATGCCCCGGCCCCTTATAGGCGAGCCTCGTCGCGCGGGAAAGCCGTGGCCGAGCCGTGCCTATCCGCCGACATAGACGCCGTCTTTCGGCCGGTAGAAGATTTTCTGGTTGTGCAGCCGACCAAGCAGGTCCTGAACCTGCCGAAGCTGCACTGCCTTGTCTCCCTCACCCGTCTGGCCGACCATGTCGCGCGACAGTGCATCCCGAATCTGGCTCAGCGCCGTTTCGATCAGATCTATGTCGGGAACGGAAAGCTCGAACATGTCGTTGTACTGGGGCATCGCGGATCCTCCATTGGACTCTGACGGCTCCCTCACAGGCTGACACTGTCCGGGCTGCATATCCATAGGAAAAAGGTCGCGGTCGACGGGCTGGTTTGCGGTGTGAGGGGCGGTGCCGAAGGTGGATCGGCGGCTGGCGGCGGCGATTTTGGTGGTCTTGACGTTGGGTGCGATTGCAGGGCGGGGGGCATTTCAGCTTGCCAGCGCCGCATGTGACGTGGTCGTGCCGAGCCATCCGCTTGGTACACGGCGGTATGCAACCAAAAGGAGAATTTTTGCCGAGTGGCTGGCTCGACTTTGCCGACGCATTTCCGCTCGCGATGGCTGCTGTGTGCAGATCGCGGTGCAGTCGATCACTTGCAAAGCGGCAGATGTGTGCATTCTGTCATTTGACGCGTCCAGCATCTGGCCCCGGGGCGGGGGGCTGAGCGCACAATATCAATCGGAGTATTCTGAATGTCTTTGCACGGTGATCTTAAAATCATATATATAACAGTATGTTACATAACAATCTGGTTCCAGCCCAGGGCGGTTGACAGAATAGTGCATTCGTGGAATCCCCAGTCTGCCACTGCATTATGTCATGTGAAATGACTGTCTCTATTTAAGGCAGGCCAAGAGGTGTAATCAGCGCGTCCAGCGGGCCCAATCTGTCAAAAAACCCAACGCAGATACAGGCGGAAATCAGAGCCCGAAAGATTGGTTAAAATTTAGTGTTGACAGCAAATAACACGTTAGAGTTGTATTGGCGGGGGCTCCCAACAGAAGTGCGATTCACAGTGGTGTCGCAGAATTTTCATGACCGGTTCGCATTCGCGATTCCAAGGTAAGGAACATGATCATGACCAAGACAGATATCGGCTTGGATGACGTATTCGACGTCGTTGTTGTTGGGGCTGGCGCGATCGGGCTCACTTATGCCAACTGGCTGAAAAAGATGAAGCCGGACACCCGCATTCTGGTATTGGAAGCGCAGGCCGCGCCCAAATACAAGATCGGCGAAAGCACGTTGTCGTCCGCAATCAGGTGTCTGCATGATCTGGGATTTGCATATCCGGCAATGCGGCGCCTGTTCCACACCAAGGAAGGACTGTCATATTGGTGGACCGGTCCGGGCAGAAGTGAGATCAGCGATCATGTTGATGTGCTTGGTCTTGATGAGACTTTCCAGTTTGACCGCCGGGTTTTTGAAACCGCTTTCATCGAACTGTCCCGCCGGAACTCGGTTCCTGTTATTCAGGGGGCGCAGGTTCGTGTGCATGCAAGCGATCTCGACTCCGAGATTAAGACAATCGTCTACACGCATGATGGCGAAGCGAAACAGGTGCAGTCGAAGATGATCTGCGATGCCACTGGCCCGGCGCAATTGATCGCGCGTGCCAAGAAAGTCGAAGATCGGAAGCTGGATGATTTTAACACCAACTCGTACTACGGCTATTTCCGGGTGAAGAACCGGGAAATTGGCGTAAAGCACTGGAACCGGCCAATGACCCGCCACATCTGTTTTGAGGAAGGCTGGCTGTGGTTCATCAATATCGATTCCTGGGACAATACCGACGACGCAACATTGCAGAATGTCGTGAATGAACTGCTCGATACTGGTTCGGACAACGAGGCTGATTATCCCTCGCGCAAGGCTCTTATAGAAAAGCACAATGCCGACATTCACAGGACCGTCAGCATCGGCTTTGTGGTGCGCCGAGACCGGCTGCCGAATGAGCGCATGAATTCAGCCGAAGCATTCGCCTATTTCCGCGAAAAATATCCGGCAATTGATGACGTTCTCAGCAATTTTGAATTTATCGGCGATGCGAAAGATCCGTCTGCCTATGAACAGCGCAATAACGTCGCACGATGCCGCGAGCAGTTTGCCGGGTCGGGGTGGATCGCCGTCGGCGAGGCAGCGATGCTGGTGGACCCGTTCTTTTCGACCGGGATGAACTACGGCGTCGGCAATGCGTTCATGGCAGCACGCCAGACCGCGCGGGCGCTGGAACTGGGGCGGCACAACGACGCCACCGTCTTCAATGAATATCAGCGTTACTGCAGAACAATCTTCGATGCGCTCTACCGTGAGGTCGGCGTCTACTATCGCGCCTTCGCAAGAAAAGACACGTTTGAGAGCGTCCTGCTGTCAAAGATATCCTTCGCGCTGACCGAGATCGTCAACAAGGTGGGCTATACGATGGAGGATCTTTACGTATGGGATCTTCTCAATCCGACCTGGCTCAACCTTATTGACGAGGTGGGGCATATTCTGCGCAAAGCCGAGGCGCAGAACACGCCGGATGAAAAGGTGATCGCAGATGTGAAAAATGCCTGTGATACGCTGCAAAACATGCTCACAACCCATCCGAGTTTCCAACACATCAAATTCGCCGGGTACTTCAACGAATTCAACGCGCGGTTGGAACGTGACGCAATGCATGTGCGTGAGGAAACGGATATCAGCGTCTTTGCCTGCGACTCCTGCACCACCTGGTTTACGGTTGTCGGCGATGTTGCAAGCTGCCCACATTGCGCGCATCCGGTGAGCCATTCTGAGGGACACAAAGTGCCCAGGATGGAAGTCGCCTGAACAACGCGGCTAAACGGAACCCGGGTGCCGGTATCGGCGCCCGGGTTCCGATGGTGAACGGCTTCTGCTGCAATAGGATCTTCTGACAGCACGAATAAATGCCGGTCCGGCTGGACAAGGCAATCTTCAGGCTTGCAGCGCGCTCTGGATAGGGGGCGGGGCGGTACCAATTCCTATATTCGCAACGATCACGGCATCGAAGTTATTGAAATAAGGGGTTTCAGAATGGGCGGAATCAGAGTTCGCTTGATTGATTTTCAACGCGCGGGCAGAGGCCCGGACATGCGGAAAGAGGCTGTAGACCGATTATGTGT
>NZ_JBARVQ010000108.1:0-4437 GCF_049646345.1 Albidovulum sp.
TTGCAGACGCGGATTGATGAGTGGCACCGGGCGCGCCAGGGTCAGCCGCATGACCATGAAGGCTACAAGGCCCTGTTGCAGGAGATCGGATACCTGCTGCCCGAAGGCGCGGATTTCCGGATCGGGACCGATAATACCGACCCCGAAATCGCGACCGTTCCCGGCCCTCAGCTGGTCGTGCCGATCACCAATGCACGTTACGCGCTCAATGCCGCCAATGCCCGTTGGGGGTCGCTCTATGACTGTCTTTATGGCACCGACGCAATGGGCTCTCAGCCGCCGAAAGGGGGCTATGAACGCGGTCGCGGCGCCCGTGTTGTGGCGCGGGCCCGGGTCTTTCTGGACGAGGCCTTTCCAATTCAGGGCGCGAGCCACGCCGATGTGCGGCGCTATTATGTCAAGGACGGCGTCCTCCTGATCGATGACATGCCGCTGGTCGATCCTTCGAAATTCGCAGGCTATCGCGGCAATCCGCGCGCGCCCGAGGCGGTCTTGCTGCGCAATAACGGGCTGCATGTCGAACTGGTCTTCGACCGCGGCCATTTCATCGGTGCCCGCGATCAGGCCTGCCTTGCCGATGTGCGGCTGGAAAGTGCCGTCTCGGCAATCATGGATTGCGAGGATTCGGTCGCCTGTGTCGATGCCGAGGACAAGACCGGAGCCTATGACAACTGGCTGGGTCTGATGAAGGGTGATCTGGAGGACAGGTTCGAAAAGGGCGGGCGCGAGATGACGCGGCGGCTGAACCCCGACCTTGACTGGACCGCGCCGGACGGGTCGGACTTCGCCGTCAAAGGCAGGGCGTTGATGCTGATCCGCAATGTCGGCCATCTGATGACCAATCCCGCCATCCTCGACGCCGAGGGGGCCGAAATCTTTGAAGGGCTGATGGATGCGATGGTCACGGTGATGATCGCGATGCATGACCTTAAGAAAACCGGTGGGGCGCGAAACTCGGTCATGGGGTCGGTCTATGTGGTGAAGCCGAAGATGCACGGGCCCGAGGAAGTGGCCTTTGCCGATGAGATCTTCACACGGGTCGAGGCGGCTTTGGGCCTGCCGCAATACACCGTCAAGATCGGTATCATGGATGAGGAGCGGCGGACCTCCGTCAACCTCAAGGAATGCATCCGCGCGGCAAAGCACCGGGTGGCGTTCATCAACACGGGCTTCCTCGACCGGACGGGGGATGAAATTCACACCTCGATGGAGGCGGGGCCGTTTTCCCGCAAGGATTTCATCAAGCGCAAGGCGTGGATTTCCGGCTATGAGAACCAGAATGTCGATATCGGCCTTGAGTGCGGCCTGTCGGGCAAGGCCCAGATCGGCAAGGGCATGTGGGCGATGCCCGACCTGATGGCGGCGATGCTGGAACAGAAGATCGAACATCCGAAATCGGGCGCGAACTGCGCCTGGGTGCCTTCACCGACGGCCGCGACTCTGCATGCGCTGCACTATCACAAGGTCGATGTCTTTGCCGTGCAGGACCGGCTGAGGAAGGGCGGGCGGCGCGCCTATGTCGATACAATCCTCGATATACCCTTGGCAGCTTACCGCAAATGGACACCTGCCCAGGTCGCGCGCGAGGTGGAGAACAACTGTCAGGGCATCCTTGGCTATGTCGTGCGCTGGGTCGATCAGGGCGTGGGCTGCTCCAAGGTGCCGGATATGGGCGATGTCGGCCTGATGGAGGACCGCGCGACCTGCCGTATCTCGGCCCAGCATGTGGCGAACTGGCTGCATCACGGCGTTGTCAGCCGCGATCAGGTGATGGAGGCTTTGCGCAAGATGGCTGAGGTTGTCGACCGGCAGAATGCAGGCGATCTGGCCTATCACCCGATGGCACCGGGATTTCAGGGCGTCGCGTTTCAGGCGGCCTGCGATCTGATTTTCCTCGGGCGGGAACAGCCTTCGGGATATACCGAGCCTGTGCTTCACCGGCGGCGGGCCGAGGTGAAGGCAGCCGGGTAGGGGGCGCTGCCCCCATCGCCGCCAAAGCGGCGATCCCCCCGAGGTATTTGAGCCAAGATGAAAGGGCATGACCATGTTGGGAATTGATGCGGCACGGGTGATCATCGCCGATGCGTTGAAGGCGGGGCAGGCGGCGGGGATGAAACCGCTATCCGTGGTGGTTCTGGATGCAGGTGGGCATGTTCTGGCCTTTGAGCGCTCTGACGGGTCCTCGCCCGGGCGCTTTGACATTGCGCGGGCCAAGGCGCATGGCGCGGTCATGCTGGGTCTTGGCGGGCGGGCGCAGATGGCACGGGCTGAGGCGCAGCCTTACTTCATGGCGGCCCTCAGCGGCGTCTATGAGGGGCGTATCCTGCCGGTGCCGGGGGGCGTTCTGGTGCGGGACGCAGTTGGCGCGGTTGTCGGTGCGGTGGGCGTCACTGGCGATACATCCGACAACGATGCGATTGCGGCCGAGGCCGGTATCCGCGCGGCCGGGTTCGTGCCGGAGGCGTGATCCTCCGGTTCGTCCGTGCAGGGGCTGTGTGCATCCGGCGGGGCTTTCCCTTGATCCTGCGCCGTTCTATCCTCTGCCCGGTGGCAGACAGAACGGAATACGCATGACACGACCCATTGTCGGTATCATCGGCAACATGAACTTTCTGGACAACGATTACCCCGTTCATGCCGGGGGCGTGATCAATTCCGAGGCGGTGGCGCAGGTTGCCGGTTGCATGCCGTTGCTGATCCCCGCCGATCCGCGATTGGTCAGTGTGGCCGAGCTGATGGAGGCCTGTGACGGGTTCCTTCTGACCGGCGGGCGGCCCAATGTGCATCCCGAGGAATATGGTGAGGACGCGACCGAGGCGCATGGGGCCTTCGACCGTTGCCGCGACGCGATCACCCTGCCGCTGATCCGGGCCTGTGTGGAGCGTGGCCAGCCCTTTCTGGGCGTCTGCCGCGGTTTTCAGGAGGTCAATGTCGCGCTGGGCGGCACGCTTTACCCCGAGATACGTGACCTGCCGGGGCGGATGAACCACCGGATGCCGCCCGATGGAACGCTGGAAGAGAAATTCGCGTTGCGCCATGCGGTGCGGTTTACCGATGGCGGTGTTTTCCACCGGCTTTTCGGTGCGGCCGAGGTGATGACGAACACACTCCATGGTCAGGGCCTCAAGGCCGAGGGGCGCGGGATTGTCGTGGACGGCCGGGCGCCCGACGGCACGCCCGAGGCGCTCTATGTCGAGGGTGCGCCGGGCTTTACCCTGTCGGTTCAGTGGCATCCCGAATGGAATGCGGCGGCCGATCCTGTGTCACGGCCGCTGTTCGAGGCGTTCGGCACGGCGGTGCGGGGCTGGGCATCGGGCACGGCCGAGGCATCGCCGCGACGGATTGCCTGAGGCGGAGCCGCTCGGTCACCTTGCGGATCGGGCGGCCGATCCTGCCGGTCAGGCCGACGCGGCGCGAGTGTCCGGTCTGGATATGGCGTCGGATACCCCCCGGCGCAGCAGGGCGGCTTCATGCGCCTTCAGGCTGCGTCGCGCGGCCGGGCCGTAGAAAGCCGGTCCTTCCGTTTCCAGTTCAGGAAAGAGCATATAGATCTCTGCGCGTGCGGCATCGTCGATCGTCGCCATACCCTGATCGCCGGGGTGAAAGCTCTCGCTCGGTGCGCCATCGGCCAGCACGATCTCATGCCGGTCAAAGAGGATGTGGAAATACTCCACCTCGCCGCCCGGCACGGCCCGGATCACCGCGCCGTCGATCAGGTGCTTTGCCGCCACCAGAACTTCAGTCTCGCCGTAATACAACTCGGCCTGCCAGCCGCTGATCAGCATGCGGTGCTGGGGTGAGACTTTGATATCGCGGGTGTTGCCCAAAGTGCCCTTCGGGATCAGGACCGGGGCCAGCGGGCCAATGGCGGCCACGCGCTTTGACCCGATCCAGCGGATCGTCTGGGCGCCGCTGTCGCGGGTCCAGACCCTGTCGCCGATGCGCAGATCCTCGACCGCCACCTCGCCGTCCGGCGTGGCAATCCGGGTGCCGGAAGTGAAGCAGGGGATGCCCATGGCGTTCAACTCGCCATGGCTGTCGACGCTATCGGGCGACACGCCGTGAAGCGTCACGCTTTCGCCATTGGGGAAGGTCAGAATCGCGTGGCCGGTGCCATCGCCATTGGTGTCGGTAACGGTGACATCCCAGACCTTGACCGGATTGCCGCTGGCGTCATTCAGATCGGATACATCAAACTGGTCGTAGCCGGTATAGGTGCCGTCACCATTGTCGGTTGGTCCGGCAAAATCATAGATGTAGTCGCTGCCCGAACCGTCATCCAGATCGACGGTATCGGCAACGCCGTCGTTAGTGCCCAATTCAATAAAATCATCGCCCGCGCCACCGGTGATCGTATCTGCGCCTGACCCGCCCGTGATATTGTCGCTGCTTGCGCCGCCGACAAGAGAATCGTTTCCTGTATTGCCGTAGATATAG
>NZ_JBARVQ010000109.1:0-10235 GCF_049646345.1 Albidovulum sp.
CCGCGCCGCCGGGACCGGCGGACCAGAGAGTCGGTCCAGAAGCTCCGGAAACACCGCGATGATTTCCGCGCGGAGCGCGCTATCTTGCGCAATCATCCAGCTGGACGGATGCAGGCTCTCGCTCGGCGCACCCTCGGCAAAGACAATCTCATGCCGGTCGAACAGAAGATGCAGATAGGCGGTCTCTGCCTGTTCCTGCCGGGTGATCCCGGGCATCCCGATAAGATGCTTCGCCGCCACCAGCACTTCATCTTCGCCGAAATGCAGTTCCGCCAGCCAGCCGGTCATCAGCATCCGGTGTTCAGGAGAGACCCTAAGCTCGCGCTCATTGCCCAACACGCCCGCCGCGATGACGACCGGCGCGAGATCGCCGCGCCCGATCACATCCTGTTGCCCGACCCAGCGCAGCACCTGCGGCCCATGGTCCAATGTGTCGACAAGGTCGCCTGCCTTCAGCGTCTCGACCGCCACCGCGCCACCGGGCACCCGGATCAGCGTGCCGCGCGTGAAACAGGCGGGGCCAAGCTCGCTGACCAGCAGCGCTCCCTGACCCTGAGCCCAGGTCGACGATACGAACGTGCCGTCCATCAGAACCTGTCCGTCGGTGGGCGTGAAATATCGTCCACCCCCCTGCATGTAAAAGGTAACGCCGGTATAGGTGACATTGCCGACGCCCGGCACATTGATGGTTACCGTATCTCCCGGATAGGACCGGACAATATCCACGCCGCCAATCGAATCTCCGTCGAAGCGGTCGAAATCATCGTCATCATTCTGATCTGTCAGCGTTAGTCGTGTGAACGTCACCGAAGACCCGAACAGAGGCGGGTTGGACGGGTTCAGCGAATAAAACTGGTCTTTGTAGGTCGTCGGCATATCAGAATCCGCGTCTGTTCCGGGGCGTCAGGAATCTTTCAGGCGGGTCACTATAACCGGTTAATAAGAAGTAAATAAGGCCAAAATCCTTAACAGGTTAACAGACGAAATTCGGGGCCGGACGTGATGCCCGGCCCCGATTGCGGGGGAATGCCCCTTATTCCGCCGGAACCGCCTCGGATTCCGCGCTGAGCGGATGGGCGATATGGGGCAGCATCTCTTTCGGGCACACTTGGATGAAATTCGCCCGTTCGGATGCCCAGTGTTGCAGGATGCCCGCAGCCTTGCGGCTGCCGGTCTCGGCCGCGTGGCGCTCGATCAGCCCCTTAAGTTCGGCCTCCCAATGCGGGTGGGTGACCGCGCAGGTAACGAGCGTTTCAAGGTTCATCATCTCTTCGGCCATGCCGTCCGGGTCATAGACATAGGCCATGCCGCCGGTCATGCCCGCGCCGAAATTCGCGCCGATCCGGCCGAGAATGACCGCGATACCGCCGGTCATGTATTCGCAGCCGTTCGAGCCGCAGCCCTCGATCACCACCTTGGCACCCGAATTGCGGACCGCAAAGCGCTCGCCCGCGCGCCCGGCAGCAAAGAGATGCCCGTCGGTGGCGCCATAAAGCACCGTATTGCCGATGATGGTGTTCTCAGACGCCTCCAAGGGCGACACCATCGGCGGGCGCACCACGATCACGCCGCCCGACAGGCCCTTGCCGACATAGTCATTGGCATCGCCGGACACTTCCAGCTTGATCCCCGGTGCCGCGAACGCGCCTAGCGACTGGCCCGCGCTGCCGGTCAGCTTGACCGTCAGGTGATCGGGTTGCAGCGCATTGCGCATCCCGAAATTCTTCACGATCAGCGACGAGGCCCGCGTGCCAATGGTCCTGTGCGTGTTCCTGACCGCATAGGAAAGCTGCATCTTCTCGCCTTCCTCGAAGAACCGCGCGCCGTCGCGGATGATCTCGGCATCCAGCGTATCAGGCACAACATTGCGCGGCTTTGAGCGATCATAGACGATCTTGTCTGCCCCATCGACGGTGATCAGCAGGGGGTTAAGGTCGAGGTCATCAAGATGCGCCGACCCCCGGCTGACCTGGCTGAGAAGATCGGCCCGCCCGATCACCTCATCCAAGCTTCGTGCGCCGATCTGGCTGAGGATCTCGCGCACTTCCTGCGCGTAGAAACCGATCAGGTTGACGACCTTGTCGGCCGAACCCGTGAACTTCTTGCGCAACTCCTCATTCTGGGTGCAGACGCCCACCGGGCAGGTGTTCGACTGGCACTGACGCACCATGATGCAGCCCATCGCGATCAGCGCAGCAGTGCCAATCCCGTATTCCTCGGCCCCCATCATCGCCGCGATGACGATGTCGCGCCCGGTGCGCAACCCGCCATCGGTCCTCAGCGTGATCCGCTCGCGCAGCTTGTTCATCGCCAGAACCTGATGCGCCTCGGTCAGGCCCATTTCCCAGGGCAGTCCGGCATATTTGATGCTGGTCCCCGGCGAGGCCCCGGTGCCGCCATTGTGGCCGGAAATCAGGATCACGTCGGCCTTGGCCTTGGCGACCCCGGCGGCAATCGTGCCAACACCGGATGAGGCCACCAGCTTCACCGTCACCTTGGCGCGCGGGTTGATCTGCTTGAGGTCATAGATCAGCTGCGCGAGGTCCTCGATGGAATAGATATCGTGATGCGGCGGCGGCGAAATCAGCGTCACGCCCGGCGTCGAATGCCTGAGCCGTGCGATCAGCTTCGTCACCTTCATGCCCGGCAACTGCCCGCCCTCACCGGGCTTGGCGCCTTGCGCGACCTTGATTTCCAGCTCCTCGCAGGCGTTCAGATATTCCGCCGTCACACCGAACCGGCCCGACGCCACCTGCTTGATCTTGGCCGAGGGGTTGTCGCCATTCGGTTCGGGCACGAAATGCGCCGGGTCCTCGCCGCCCTCACCACTGTCAGACTTCGCGCCGATCCGGTTCATCGCCACATTCAGCGTCTTGTGCGCCTCGGGGGAAAGCGCCCCCAGCGACATGCCCGGCGTCACAAAGCGCTTGCGGATCGAGGTAATGCTTTCCACCTCTTCAATCGGCACCGGACGACCCAAGGGCTTGATGTCCAGAAGATCGCGCAGATGGATTGGCGGATTGGCCCGCATCGTTGCCGAATACTGCTTCCAGAGGTCATAGGACGCGCGATCACAGGCCGATTGCAGAAGATGCATCGTCTGCGCTTCCCAGGCGTGCTTTTCGCCCGAGCGGCGGGCCTTGTAAAAGCCGCCGATCGGCAACACGTCGGTGCCGCCCATCCAGCCCTTGGCATGGACCTCTTCCATCTTGTGCTGGATGCCGCTGGTGCCGATGCCCGAGATGCGGGAATGCATGCCGGGGAAGTATTCGGCGACCATGGCGCGGCTGAGGCCCACGGCCTCAAAGTTCAGACCGCCGCGATATGAGGAGATGACAGAGATTCCCATCTTCGACAGGATCTTCAGAAGACCCGCATCAATCGCATCGCGGTAGCGTCGCGTCGCGTCGATCAGCGCGCCGTCGATCAGCCCGCGGCGGATACGGTCGGCGATTGTGTCCTGCGCAAGGTAGGCATTGACCGTGGTGGCCCCACAACCGATCAGCACCGCGAAATAATGCGGGTCGATGCATTCGGCCGACCGCACATTGATCGAACAGAAGGTGCGCAGCCCCTTGCGCGTGAGCCAGCTATGAACGGCGCTGGTAGCAAGGATCATCGGCATCGCAACCTTGTCGTCGCCCTGATGCTGGTCGGTCAACAAGATATGCCCGGCGCCAGAGCGCACCGCATCCTCGGCCTCGGCGCGAATGCGCTCCAGCCCCTGACGCAGCACGTCATGTTCGTGGCCTGCCGGGAAGGTACAGTCGATCACCGCCACGCTGTCGCCGAACTGGCGCACCATCTCGTCGAATTCCGCGTTGGCGATGAACGGGCTGTCCAGCACCAGAATCTCGGTCTGGCTCGAATCCTCATCCAGCACATTCTTGAGGTTGCCGAACCGGGTCTTGAGGCTCATCACCCGCGCCTCACGAAGCGAGTCGATGGGCGGGTTGGTCACCTGACTGAAATTCTGGCGGAAGAAGTGCGACAGCGGCCGGTAGGTCTTGGACAGAACTGCGGCAGGCGTGTCATCGCCCATCGACGCAATCATTTCCTTGCCGTCCTCGGCCATCGGCGCCAGAACCTGCTCGATTTCCTCAAGTGAATAGCCCGCCGCGATCTGGCGCTTGCGCAGGTCCGCCCCCTCATAGACATGCTTTTCCGGCACGTCGCGCATCATCGCGTTGAGGTCGACAACCTTGTTGATCCAGTCGCCAAAGGGTTGCCCGGCGGCCAGGCGGTCCTTCATCGCCCGGTCGTGGTAAAGCTTGCCCTCTTCCATATCGACGGCGATCATCTGACCGGGGCCAAGGGCACCCTTTTCGCGCACTGCCATCTCATCGACCGGGACCATGCCCGCCTCAGAGCCCGCGATCAGCAACCCATCGCCCGTCAGCACATAGCGCATGGGGCGCAGACCGTTGCGGTCGAGCCCGCCGCAGACCCAGCGGCCATCGGTCATCGCCAGCGCGGCCGGCCCGTCCCAGGGCTCCATCACCGCGTTGCAATAGGAATACATGTCGACCCAGGGCTTCGGCAGTTCGATGGTGGATTTCGACCAGGCCTCGGGCACCAGCATCGTCTTGGCCATCGTCGCGGAACGGCCCGCGCGCACCAGAACCTCAAAAACCGCGTCCAGCGCGCCCGAGTCCGAGCTGCCGCCAGGGATGATCGGCTTGATATCCTCGGCCATCTCGCCAAAGGCCGAGGACGCCATGCGGATCTCATGGCTCTTCATCCAGTTGACGTTGCCCTTCAGCGTATTGATCTCGCCGTTATGGGCCAGCATGCGGAAGGGCTGGGCCAGCGCCCATTGCGGGAAGGTGTTCGTGGAATAGCGCTGGTGATAGATGGCAAAGGCGCTCTCAAAACGCTCATCCATCAGGTCGGGATAGAAATCCGCCACCTGCTCGGCCAGCATCATGCCCTTGTAGATGATCGACCGGCACGACAGCGAACAAAGGTACAGCCCACCGATCTGCGCGGCGAGTGCCGCCTTCTCGATCCGGCGGCGGATGATGTAAAGCTCGCGCTCGAACTGCTCGCGGTCGATGTCCTTTTCGCAGCGGATCAGGATCTGCTCGATCTCAGGCCGCGTCGCATTGGCCTTCTCGCCCAGCATCTCGGTATTCACCGGCACATGGCGCCAGCCATAGATGTAGTGGCCCATGCGCAGGACCTCGGTCTCGACGATGGTCCGGCAGCGTTCCTGCGCCCCGAAATCGGTGCGCGGCAGGAAGATCTGGCCAACCGCGATCAGCTTGCCGAAATCCGGCTCATGCCCGGTGCGGCGGACCTGATCGTAAAAGAACTTGACCGGGATCTGCACATGGATGCCCGCCCCGTCCCCGGTCTTGCCATCGGCATCGACCGCGCCCCGGTGCCAGACGGCCTTCAGCGCATCAATGCCGTTCTCGACGACCTTGCGGCTGGCCTTGCCGTTGATCGACACAACAAGCCCAACGCCGCAGGAGGAATGTTCATCCGTCTCGCGATAGAGCGAGTTTTCATCCATCCACTGACGCTTGGCTTCCTCAGCCGCCAACCAACCTGCATCATAATCCGTCATGATGTTACTCCTTGTCTGGCTCAGCCGCGAAGGTCTGAGTGATCTTTGTTTCTGGCCTGCCAGCCGTGAAGAACTTCCGATCGCCGAACGTTGCATAATGTGCTTCCGAAGGTCCGCTCACCGAGCGGAAGAAAGGAAGGTGGATGTTCCCGTAGTAATCATTCTCGAAGGTTCCCGACCCAAGTTCCGCGCCGTCTGTGGCGGTAGCGCTCCAAGTGCCTGTCAGGCGCGGACTACTCCATGCGCTGAGGCAGGTTCGGAAGTCGGCCGAGAACCTGCCGATCACCTCAGCTTCCTCGTCGCCGAAATCTTCGACACGATTGAACGAGGCGGTGTTTTCGCCGGTATGAACGATTTGGAGATTGCCTCCCCTGTTTACCTTTACCGTTCTTGGCCACGCTTTCGGCCCCTCGACGATGTCCGGCCCGTCCATCTTCACAACCAGCGGCACCCCGGCATCTGCCGGACACCATTCGGTGGGCGCGCCAAGATAGGTCGCATCCAGGACGACCTGATTGGCCTCCTGCGCGGCGGCGGAGCCTGCCGCAAGCATGGATGCGAGCAGAAGCAACTTCACGATGCGTCACCCTCTACATCCACCCCGATCGAGGCGAGAAATTCCTGTTCCGTTATCCGCGGATGATCGCCCGCATAGGCAAAGCCACCCGGCTTGCGGTCGATGTAGATTTCCCTGGTGAGGGGAAAGCCGGTATCGTCGAAGAGCCCGGCCGAGACTGCATAAAACTCCGCCGATGGATCGCTCAGCCGGTACCAGAGCGGCGACCCGCAGGTGCCGCAATTTGCCCGTTCGGCCCAGTCCGAGGATTTGAACACCCGGACCGGCCCTTCGGCTTTCAGCGTGCCGGGGTCGGCGTCGATCTCGAGGAAGGCGGAACCGGTCCAGCGGCGGCACATGCCGCAGTGACAGGCATTCAGCTCGGCCTTCGCGGGCACCATCGTCACGCTCACGGCGCCGCACATGCAGCGACCCTTCAGTTCGGCGCTCATCCCGGCTCTCCCTCGACATGCTTGTGCTTCGCCTCGTACTCCGCCCGCGTCTCGCGCCGGTGATCGCCCGCGAACCGGATGCAGGCCAGCGCGCGGTCGGCATAGATCTCGCTTCTCAGGCCAAACCCCTTCGCGGCCTCGAAAAGGCCCGGCGCGAGGTCGTATTCGGCATCCTGCGACCCGGTATCCCGCATCCAGAGATGCGATCCGCAGTTGCCGCAAAACGCCCGCTCGGCAAATTCCGACGACTTGTAGCGCACGACCGGCCCCTCGACCCGGAGCCCCGCCGCCTCGCCGCCGAAACTCAGGAACACGCCGCCGGTCCATTGCTGGCAAAGGCGGCAATGGCAGGCCCCGACCTCAATCTCATGCGCCGCGACGCTCAGCCGCACCGCGCCGCAGAGGCACTGCCCCTCGATCATGGCCGCAACTCGGTCATCATCATGTCGCAGTCATAGATCGGCTCGGTCGTCAGAAACCCCTTGTCGCCGGGAAAGGCGAAATCGACGGGTGTATTGATAACGTCGGCCTCATCGCCAAAGCTGTTCTCGAAATGCTCGCGGTCGGCAAAGAAGATGCGCCAGCCGCGGTGGACAAGCTGTTGGCCCTTGCGGGACCAGAGCACATTGCCATCCCTGTCGCGCGTGGTCAGATCGAACTTCGTCCGCTCCAGCCGCACACCGTCGATCACCACCGTCTCGCCGGTCAGGATGTCATTCCCGGAATGGCGATGCTCTTCGCCCGCATCGTTCGTCGTGTGGAAGTCAAAATCATCGCGGCCGGTCGTGATCAGCGTGGTGAAGGACGCCGGATCGACCTCATCCGCCAGCCGGTCATTCTCGCCCGAAATCAGGTCATGGCTCTGCATCCAGCGCGTCTCGCTGTCGATGCGGCTCATGTAGAACGGACCGTCGCCGTCCAGGTAAACCGCCCACTGATCGCCCGGCGCATCCGCCGTGCAGCGGTAGTGATGCGAAACCTGACAATCGCGCATCTGCACCGTCGCATAGACCTCGCAGCCCTGAGGTGCGGCGAACTTGCCACCGGCATCGGCAGGCAATGCGAGAAACAGCGCCAAGGCGCCAAGACCGAGGATTCTGCCGGAATGTGCCACGTTCAGACTTCCTTCATTCTCCGGGTCAGCCCCCCTGACCCATTCATAGTGCTTGCGGCATCCTTACCCGACCGGATGCCATACGTTTTGCCGACACTTTGCCGACACTCCGCCGACAGGCCGCTTACTCCGCCGCCACCGACTTCGCCTCGTTCAGATAGGACAGCACGCTCCCGGCCGCCTCGCGTCCGTCGCGGATCGCCCAGACCACCAGAGACGCGCCGCGCACGATGTCGCCCACCGCATAGACGCCCGGCAGGCTGGTTGCATGGGTGCCGAAAGTGGCCTTGATCGTGCCCCAGCGGGTAACTTCCAGCCCCTCGGTGCCCCAAAGCTGCGGCAGGTCCTCGGGTTCGAACCCCAGGGCCTTGATCACCAGGTCGGCCTCTTCGACATAATCCGCGCCCTCGATCACTTCGGGGGCCTGACGGCCGGTCGCATCGGGCGCACCAAGGCGCATGCGTTCGATCAGCACGCCCTCGACGGCATCGCCCGCCGTAAAGCCCTTGGGCGCGGTCAGCCAGACAAACTCAACGCCCTCTTCCTCGGCATTCGCAACCTCACGCTGCGATCCCGGCATGTTCGCCCGGTCGCGGCGGTAAAGGCATTTGACCGATTGCGCGCCCTGCCGGATCGCGGTGCGCACACAGTCCATCGCGGTATCGCCGCCGCCGATCACGACGACGCGCTTGCCCTTGGCATCCAGTTCGCCCGAGTCAAACTCAGGCACCTCGTCGCCGAATGACTTGCGGTTCGAGGCGGTCAGATAGTCGATGGCGCGCACGATGCCGTCGGCACCGGCATTCGGGCCACCGAGATCGCGACTCTTATAGACGCCGGTGGCGATGATCACCGCATCATGCTTGCCGCGGATGGCGTCAAAGGTGATGTCCTCGCCCACATTGCAGTTCAACTGGAACTGCACGCCGCCATCCTCCAGCTGCCTGATGCGGTTCATCACCACATCCTTTTCCAGCTTGAAGCCCGGGATGCCGTAGGTCAGCAGGCCGCCCGCCCGGTCATAGCGGTCATAGACCGTGACCTGCACGCCCTGACGGCGCAGCACATCGGCGGCGGCAAGGCCGCCCGGCCCCGCGCCGATGATGGCGACGCTTTCGGCCCGTTCCTCACGCGGTTTCACCGGCTTGACCCAGCCCATATCCCAGGCGGTGTCGGTGATGTATTTCTCGATCGCGCCGATGGTGACGGTGCCGTGGCCCGACTGCTCGATCACGCAATTGCCTTCGCAGAGCCGGTCCTGCGGGCAGATGCGGCCGCAGATCTCGGGGAAGGTATTGGTGGCCTGGCTGATCTCATAGGCCTCCTGCAAGCGACCCTCGGCGGTCAGGCGCAGCCAGTCGGGGATGTTGTTGTGCAGCGGGCAATGCGACTGGCAATAGGGCACACCGCACTGGCTGCAGCGGCCCGCCTGTTCGGCGGCCTTCACCTCGGCGTACTCGCGGTAGATCTCATGGAAATCCTGCGCCCGGACACTGGCGTCACGCTTGTCCGGCATCGCTTTCTGGACGGTCACGAATTGCAGCATACGATTCTGGGCCATGACGGGTCCTTTCCAGCGGAAATCAGCAGGGTGCGCATTGCTACTCCTGCTTCGCGCGGAATAAAAGTCAGATATACTGACATAAATTGAGGATTTTTTGCCCAGCGGGCGGATATGACAGCATTTTTGACTAAAATTAGGTCAGTAAATAATACCTATCAATCAGTAACCCATGCCCAGAGCCACCAGAACCACAGTCCCGGCGATGATTCGCCACCATCCGAACAGCGCGTAACCATGGCGGCTGACATAGCCAAGCAACCAGCGCACAACGAGAATTGCCGCCACGAAGGCGGCGGCGAACCCAATGGCGATTTCGTTCAGAGCGGACCAATCGAGAATGTCGCGGTTCTTGTAGAGGTCATAGGCAAAGGCGCCCGCCATGGTCGGCATCGACAGGAAAAACGAAAATTCCGCAGCCGATCGCTTGTCCGCCCCGAAGGCCAAAGCACCGACAATCGTCGCCCCCGACCGAGATACGCCGGGGATCATCGCCAGACATTGGATCACCCCGATGCCGAGTGCCCTGGCCATCGGAAAGCGATCGGCATCGTGATGGCGGGGCGCCAATGTCAGTCGGTCGACGACCAGCAGGACGATCCCCCCAAGGATCAGCATCGAAGCGATCAGGCGCGGGCTTTCGAACAGCACCTCCTTGATCACGTCATGGGCCAGCACCCCGACGATGACCGCTGGCAGAAAGGCCAGGAGGCTCGACCCGGCAAAGCGCCGCGCCTGCGGGTCGGTGGGCAGACCCGCGACTGTCCGGCCGACCTTGGCCGCATAGATGCCCAGCACCGCCAGGACCGCGCCCAACTGGATCACAACCTCAAAGGTTTTCCCTGCGCTTTCAAAACCGATGAAATGGCCCGCCAACAGGATATGCCCGGTGGAAGAGACCGGGATGAACTCGGTCAGCCCTTCGAGAAGCCCCAGAAACAGGGCGCTGAAAATCGTATCGCTCATCGTGAAATATGTCT
>NZ_JBARVQ010000110.1:0-4332 GCF_049646345.1 Albidovulum sp.
GCATTCGATCCTCTGTATTCTGAGCGATGAGGGCGGGGCCGAGGTCGTGCCGCTCGACGTGGACGGGATCGCGTCCGGCAATACCACGCGCGGCCACCGCTTCCTTGCGCCGGATGCGTTTTCTGTAACCTCCTTTGAGGATTACGCGGCAAAGCTGAAGCGCGCCAAGGTGATGCTCGACCCAGAGGAACGGGCCGGGCATATCTGGCACGACGCCACCAACGCCGCTTTTGCCGCCGGGCTGGAGGTGGTCGAGGATAAGGGCCTTCTGACCGAGGTTGCGGGGCTTGTTGAATGGCCCGTCGTGCTGATGGGCCGGATTGGTGAGGACTTTCTGGGCCTGCCGCCCGAGGTGTTGCAGACGTCGATGAAGGAACATCAGAAATTCTTCTCCTGCCGGAACACCAAGACCGGGCGGATCGAGGGCTTCATCACGGTCGCGAACAATCAACCCGCCGACCACGGCACGACGATCCTTGCCGGGAACCAGAAGGTGCTGTCGGCGCGGCTAAGCGACGCGAAATTCTTTTGGGAGAATGACTTGCGGACCGTTGCTCAGACGGGTCTGGAGGGCATGGCCGAAGGGCTGGCCAATGTCACCTTCCACAACAAGCTCGGGTCTCAGCGCGACCGCATCGACCGGATCGAGGCGCTGGCGCGCGAGATCGCGCCCTTGGTCGGGGCGAAGCCCGATCTGGCGGCAGAGGCCGCGCGGGTCGCCAAGGCCGATCTGCAATCGGCGATGGTCGGCGAGTTCCCCGAACTTCAGGGTACGATGGGCGTCTACTACGCCAAGGCGGCAGGGCTGCCAGAAGCGGTCGCGAATGCCTGCAAGGAACACTACCAGCCGCTCGGCCCGTCCGACGCCGTGCCGAGTGATCCGGCAAGCGTCGCCGTTGCGCTCGCCGACAAGATCGACACGCTGACTGGCTTCTGGGCGATCGACGAGAAACCGACGGGGTCAAAGGACCCGTTTGCTCTGAGACGGGCGGCATTGGGGGTGATCCGGTTGGTTCTGGCGAATGCGAGAAGGATGGCCCTTCACGATCATTTCTCGGCACAGTTGCTGAGAAACGATATGGCAATCGCGACCGCGCAGAAGCGACATCACGACGAAAAGGCAAAAAAATTCAAAGAGGAAACAGCTTCAGGAATAACAAGCTTCTCCTTGGGTGTTGCGACCGTTACGCGTGAGGTTGATGGTCGAAAGGTAGATGCCCGTTCTCCCGACCTCCTCGCCTTCTTCCACGACCGCCTCAAGGTCCACCTGCGCGACGAGGGCATCCGCCATGACGTCATCGACGCCTGCCTTGCCATGCCCGGCAATGACGACCTGACGCTGCTGGTCAAACGCGCCGAGGCGCTGAGTGCCTTCCTCAAGACCGATGATGGCGGCAACCTCATTCAGGGCTTCAAGCGGGCGAACAACATCCTGACACAGGCCGAGGAAAAGGACGGGGTTGAATACAGCTTCGGCGCCGATCCGAAGTTTGCCGAGGATGAGACCGAACGCGCACTCTTCGCCGCGCTTGATGCGGCCGAGGCCGCCATCGCGCCCGCGATGAACGCAGAGGATTTCGGGGCGGCCATGTCGGCCATGGCGAGCTTGCGCGCGCCCATTGATGCGTTCTTTGAGGCGGTGCAGGTCAATACCGACAATGAAATCGTACGGCGCAACCGGCTGAACCTGCTCAGCCGCATCCGCACGATCTGCCTGTCCGTTGCGGACCTGACGAAACTGGATGGCTGACACACCGCAGTCCCGGATCAAGTCCGGGACTGCGGTCCGATTACCCCTCAGCCGTGAACTGTGCCGCAGCCACGGTCCAGCCCTGCGGCCCTTCCACCAGCACCGCCGAGAGGATCGCGCCGACACGCCCCGCATCCGACCCATCGGCATTGACGATGCCCGAAAGCACATAGCGCTGCATCACCTGCGCCGCACCGGGGGTAAGCATCCGCAGCTTGGTCCGCCCGGTCACGAGCTTGGCCCGCGCAAAGGCCCCGGCCAGTTCACCCGCCAGCGTTTCGGCAATCGCCTTCTGCCCCTCGGCCCAATGCCCCGTGAGGGTCAGGAAATCGGCATCCTCGGCGAAGAAGGCGGCGATAGTCTTGGCGTCGTGCCCGGCCCAGGCATTGGCGAAGGCGCGGGGGAAGGCGTCGGGGGCGGGCAGGGTCACTGGCTCACCTCCACCACCTTGCCGGGGTTGAGGATGCCGTCGGGATCGAGCGCCCGCTTGATCCGCGCCATCACCTCCCATGCCTCACCATGTTCCATCGCCATCAGGTCCTTCTTGCCCATGCCCACCCCGTGTTCGCCAGTGATTGTGCCGCCCAAGCGGAGCGCGCGTTCGGCCATTTTATGCGCCAGCGCCTTGGCGGTCTTGAGTTCACCCTCATTGCCGCGTTCGATCAGGAGGATTGCGTGGAAATTGCCGTCACCGACATGGCCGAGGATCGGCCCTGTCAGCCCGCTTTCCGCAATGTCCTCGCGGGTTTCCCGCACCGCCTCGGCCAGTCGCGAGATCGGGACGCAGATATCGGTGACAAGGCCCATGGAGCCGGGACGGTAGGCAAGACAGGCCGGGTAAGCGCCGTGGCGCATCTTCCACAGCCGGTTGCGATCCTCGGTCGACGTGGCCCAGTCGAAATGCGCGCCGCCCATTTCGGCCACGACCTCGCCGAACCGCTGTGCATCCTCGGCAGCGGAAGTGTCAGAGCCGTGGAACTCCACCATCAGATGGGGCTTTTCGGGCAGGGACGTGCCGTTCGCAGCGTTGAAGACGGCGGCGGCGGTTTCATCGAGGAATTCGATCCGGGCCATGGGAATGCCCATCTGGATCGTGGCGATGACTGTCTGGACGGCGGATTCGAAATCGTCAAAGGCGCAGACGGCGGCAGAGATTGCCTCGGGCTGGCCGTGAAGCCGCAATGTCAGTTCGGTGATGATGCCGAGCGTGCCCTCGGAGCCAACGAAGAGGCCGGTGAGGTCGTAACCGGCCGAGGATTTGCGCGCGCCCGATCCGGTGCGGATGATGCGCCCGTCGGCCAGCACGACCTCAAGCCCCATCACATTGTCGCGCACCGTGCCGTAGCGCACGGCGGTGGTGCCCGAGGCGCGCGTCGCCGCCATGCCGCCAAGCGAGGCATCGGCGCCGGGATCGACCGGGAACATCAGGCCAGTGGCGCGAAGTTCCGTGTTCAGTGCTTCACGGGTGAGGC
Organism: Albidovulum sp.; assembly: GCF_049646345.1. GTDB lineage: Bacteria > Pseudomonadota > Alphaproteobacteria > Rhodobacterales > Rhodobacteraceae > Albidovulum. The sequence continues at coordinate 3,223 of NZ_JBARVQ010000110.1, forward strand.
CCGGCTGGACGACTGCCTGCATGTCCTCGGTCCGGACCTGCAACACCCGGTTCATGCGCATGAGGTCGATTGTGACGCCGCCCCGGATCGCCAGCGCATGGCCTTCGAGCGAGGTGCCGGTGCCCCAGGCGGTCACCGGGCAGTGATGGCGCGCACATATGGCGACGATACGGGCGACCTCTTCGGTCGTCTCAGGGAAAGCCACGGCATCGGGGGGCGTGTCGGGAAACCATGCCTCGTTCTTCCCATGCTGATCACGTTCGGCCTTGGACCGCGCGAGGCGATCTCCTAAGAAGGTTTCGAGTTCGGCAAGTGCTGCGTCGTGGGGCATGATAACCTCAGGGGGCGGGCGCGGCGACCCTAGGCCAAGCGGGCCGCCCGGGGAAGCCCTGAGAAGATGGCCCCGCGGATTTGTGCCGGGTGACGGAAGAGACCCCGAACTGGACCCGCCGACAGGTGTCGGCGATCCGCGCTGAACTGGCGCGGGCGTTGGGTGTGATGCGCAAGCGGGGGCCGAGCCAGATCCAGTTCTGGTTCATTGCGCTGGCAATCGGCATCGCGGCGGGTTTCGCGGCTTTGGCCTTCCGCAAGGGGATCTCGGCGCTTCAGACCTTTCTTTACGGCAGCGACGATCTGCGTCTGGCCTCGGTCGCGGGGGAGCTGCCGTGGTGGTGGGTCCTCTGCCTGCCGATCCTAGGCGGGCTGGTCGTGGGGTTGATCCTTGACCGGTTCACGCCGGACGGGCGGGTGCGGGCCGTGGCTGACGTGATCGAGGGCGCAGCATTGAACGCGGGGCGGGTAGAGCGGCGTGCGGGCCTTGCTTCGGCCGCGGCCTCGCTCATCACGCTCAGTTCCGGCGGGTCATCGGGGCGCGAGGGACCGGTCGTGCATCTGGCCGCCGTGATCGCCACCTGGGTGTCGACCCGGATCAACGCGAATGGGATCACCGGGCGCGACCTTCTGGGTTGCGCGGTCGCCGCCGCAGTGTCGGCCAGCTTCAATGCCCCGATCGCGGGGGCAATTTTCGCGCTGGAAGTGGTGCTGCGCCACTTCGCCGTCCATGCGTTCGCGCCTATCGCCATCGCCTCGGTTGCGGGGACGGTAATCAAC
>NZ_JBARVQ010000111.1:0-2788 GCF_049646345.1 Albidovulum sp.
CATCCCAGGCGTCCCGCGGGACACCGATCTGGTCCAGCTGAATAGCGACACCGGCCCGTGGTTTCGGCGAATTGGTGACCAGAACCACCTTGCCGCCTTGCGCCCGATAGGCCTGAAGGGCGGCGACCGCGGCGGGGAAGGGCTTCAGCCCGTCATGGACACAGCCCCAGAGGTCGCAGAAAAGCGCGTCGTAGCGGTCGGAAATCTCAGAGAGCGAACGAATGATATCAGTCATGTGTTCCTGCTGGGTGTTCGGCGGATTCGAATCGTGTATGGCCTGAATAGACGACATTGTCACATCCGTGGGCAGACGGCTCCTCCAATCCCTGCATGAGGTCGATGTGCAGATACTCGAAACCTCGGTGATCGGTCTGCGCTCGGCCAGGCACCGGCTGGAAAGCAAGACCTACAAGACAAGCGTGACGCTGTTCCCTATGGTGCATGTCGGCGAGGAGGCGTTCTATAAGCGGGTCTATGACGATGCCGCAGGGCATGACGCCGTGTTGCTGGAAGGTGTTCGCAACTCTGCCGCGGCCCGTCGCATCACGCGCGTCTATCGCTGGGCAAATGTCGAGCGCTTGGGCCTTGTGGTTCAGCCAAGGCCAGACTTTTCCGGCGCCGCCTGTCGTCCGGTTCTGGCGGATATCTCAGGCGCGGAATTCGACGCAGAATGGGCGCGTCTTCCGGCCGCGCTGCGGACGATCCTACCGGTCGCTGCCCTCGCAACCGGGCTGTGGCTGCGCTTGGCCAGTTCGCGTGAGCGGATTGCGCGGCATATGGAGACAACTGACCTTCCCGACCGGCACAGCATATTCGCGCCCCATATGTTCACTCGGTCGGTGGTGACGGTTCGCGACCAGAGGCTGTGCCAGCATCTTCAGGAAGAGATTGAACGTGGGACCGGTTCTGTCGCGGTTATCTACGGCGCGGGCCATATGTCGGGGCTATTGCAGTTCCTTTACAGATACGGCGACTACCGACCGGTCGAGAGTGACTGGATGACTGTGTTCGGTCTGTGAACCGCGCGCCGGAACGGCTCCGGCGCGCGTGGTCGCCTCAGAGTTTCAGCACCGGGATGATCTGTTTCTTGCGGCTCATGACGCCCGGCAGGACAACCGTATCGCCGCTGACGCTCGCGCCAAATGACGCCTCTGCCATCTGCTTCACCAGATCGTTCGGCACCAGCAGCGTCGCCTCTTCATTGAGGATATCGACGACAAAGAGAAGCACCTGATCGGCGCCGTCCTCTTTCGCGACATCAACCATCGAGGCCATCAGGCTGTCCTTGCGGTCGAGCACCATCTTGGGTGCAGTCGTCTCCAGCACCGAAACCCGCAATTCCTTGCCCGCGACATTGTATTCCTTCGAATCCATCCGCAGCAGTTCGGCGTCGGAAAAGGCCGAGACGTCGGACTTCGCGGCGAAAAGCTCGGCCGCATAATCGGGGATCGAGAGGCCCAGCTCACCTGCCAATTTCTCGGCCACCGCCCGGTCATGCGGCGTGGTGGTGGGCGAGCGGAATTCGAGCGTGTCGGAAAGGATGCAGGACAGCATCGCCGCCTTGATCGCCTCGGGCATCTTCGCCGCGTCATCGCCCATCAGGTCGAACATGATCGTCGCGGTACAGGCCAGGGGGCGGATGGTGATGTCGATCGGACCTTTGGTCTTCAACCCGCCAGCCAGCATGTGGTGGTCGATGATCTGGATGACATTGGCATCATTGATCTGGCTGGGAAGTTCGGCCGGATTGTTGGTGTCGACCACCACGCAATCCTCGCCCGCCGCGACATCCGAAATGATCGCGGGCTTCGGCAGGTCCCAGCGCTTGAGGACAAAGGCCGCCTCGGTATTCGGTTCGCCCAGCAGGACCGGCGTTGCGGGCGTGCCCTTCACCTCGGTCAGGTACCAGGCCCAGATGATGGGCGAGCCGGTGGAATCGGTGTCGGGGGATTTGTGGCCAAAAACCTTGATCATGGATGCATCCGTTCAGTGGAGATTTTGCGGCCTTATAGGCAAGGGGTCAGGGAATGTCACGCCATGCGAACACCGGTTCTTCCGGGGGCAGGCTTGACGACCCGGAGCGGGCGATTTAGCCTGACCGCACCTTTTGGAGGAGTGCCCGAACAATGGACAACAGGCTCTGATCAATCCGCCGTCCGGCCCGCTGCCGTCGCGCAGCCGGGTGACTGTTTTGCCTTCCTGAGGAGTGCCCTGAGAATGGACAATCTGATCTGACCCCGAACAGGGGACAGCCGACCGGTTTGCGAGCCGGTCAAACCCGTTTCCAGAATGAAAGGCATGATCATGCCGAAGAAAACCCCAACGCCCCCGCTTCGGGGGCAGCTTTCGCCTTTTGTCGCGCAACGCGGCAAGGCAGCGCGCCTGAACACCTCGCGTGACCTCATCGACGTGAACGACACCGCAAGGCGGCTTCAGGCTCAGAAACGCCCGGATCCGCGCCCATCACGGCGCCTCAATATTCCTGGCAAGGGCCGGGGCCGCTAGCCCCACCCCTGACGTCGGCAGTGCCCGGGATGCGCTCGCGCGCGCGCCCGGGCGCTGTCAATCGCCGAAGGGAGCCTGTTCGATGGCAAAGCCTTCACGCTCCAGCAGGGCCAGCACGCCCTCCTCGCCCGACAGATGCAGCGCACCGAAGGCGGCAAAGACCGGACCGTCCTTGGCGGCGGCCTCGATCACCGGGATCCACGAGCGGTTGCGGCGGTTCATCAGCGCCTCTTCCATTTCAGCAAGCTGAGTGTCGACCTCGTCCCGGGTCACGCCCGGCCTG
>NZ_JBARVQ010000112.1:0-11347 GCF_049646345.1 Albidovulum sp.
TTTCAGTTCCAATAAAGTCTGCGCTAGACGCTGCAACACATTCGATTTCGCAAGAACCACCAGAAAAACGTTCTTTGAAGTTCTGCTGGAAAGAATCGATCAGTTCCCGGTACGTGCCAAAGGTCAAAAGCTCAGGGAAGCCTAGCTTTTTCGCGATATGCATACGCTTTTCAACATTTTCAGAACCTCGCAAGAGCTGACTGATAGCCGTTTTCTTTGCTTCGGAAATCGGCCGGCCTTGGCGCAGGAGGCTTAGATCAGGCGGCTGAACATATATGACACTCGAGGGGCCCGAGTTAGCATTCAGTTCCTCGCATAGCAGTGGGCCTGAGAAAGCTGCATCACCATACTGCCTGGGATTGCACCAAAAAAGGTACGCTAGTAGCGCATCAAGCGGTTCCAAACGTGCTCCCCCACCTCTTCCTCGAACCCACTTACGCGGACTACCTAAAACCTTTGCCCTAGACTAGCCTCGACGCCTGAAATGACAAGCGCATTCTTCCTTGGTGTCAAAAAAGTGCAGCCGTATTTTGAAGTGAAGCGGCTGATTTCTGGCTGTAGTTTTTGATTGCTGTCCGGAACGACAGGGCTCTAGGGAAACCGTGCTCAGAAGTAGCAGTGTGACTTGAGCCCAAGCTTTCGAGAATGAGGCTGACGTTTAGCTTTCAGCGCTGGATCGGAATAGGTGTTGCCCATCGACTGAGGAAATTGCGACACTGTTTCAGAAAAGGCTTTCACAATACTGCGGGAGATTTGGCGCTTCTAGCTCCAATTCGCAGATACACTGTTCGTATATGCTCAACAATTAACAATGGATTAACCGAAATATCTTTCTGCGCGGCGTTCTGCTGGTGTGACCTCGAACAATCTTTTTTCGAGGTGCTCGCATGCATGAAGGAAAGGCACAAGCAGATAGCCGCGGGCGTAACCGAAGCGGCGACACCGACCCTCAAAAAGCGACGGGTCGAGATGACGCGAATGATTACCGTTATGAGGATGAGTGCCTTCACCAGGCTGCCGGGCTCTTTGACGCACGAGCGGACGATGCAACTCTTCATAGTTATCTGGCACGGCCCAAAGTAGTCCTACGTAATTTTAGCAAACGTTCCGTTGCCGAAACGCAGCAAACCACGGAGCGTCTAGAAGTGCAACAGGCTGAGAGCCTGCGTTTCGGGCTTGCGTCTATGCCGCGCAAGATAGCGGCCTCGATAGCATTGTTTGCCGCGCTTCCGGTCAGTGTGCTGGCTGCGGCATTCGCTTTCTCAGACATAGTCGAACAGGCGACGCAGAATATGGTGTCGGGTGCTCTCAATGGCCACGAAGTGGTCGACGAGGTCTCTATAGCCCTAGCTTGCGCCAGCCGCGCAAGAGTGGTCGATGCAACCCGTCAAAGTGCAAGCTGGATTCCTGTAGCACACGGTTGCCTTCAGCCTGGTGAAAGCCCGGACGAACGGGAGACACTGACTCCACATCTCATGACATCATCCATCCAAGACGATCGGACTGTTGAGCTGTTGGCACCAGCCATCGCCGCACTTGAAGGAAGCCACAACGGGCCGGGCACCCTCTATGCGCTTAACGCTCGGGGTCTTGGCCGGGTGGTTCTCCGCGAAGTCCAGCGGCTCTGGTCGCCCGACCTTGCTCGCTTTGGCGGATCTACAGCTGTGCTGAGTGGCTTCGAAACGCTGCGGGATATGCATGGTCGGCAGCTCACTGAAGCGCAAAAAATCCAAAACATGCGCGACATGGTGGCCTTAGTCGCCACGTCGCTACCTCAAGGCATTGAACGCGATCGATTCGCCGCGTCGACCAATCCTGTCCTGTTGATCCATAGCGGGCCGGCCGGCGGAATGTCGGTGTCTGGTGAGATGGCTATGGAGGCGCTGTTTGGCCGCACTCACATAGAAACAGAATGGGAAGCATGTCTCTTTGCCGCTGCGTTTTACACTCAGATCGTGATACCGGCGCCAAGCGCTAGACCTGAAACCGCAAGCGTTCGTCACGACTTATTCCTTTCCAGTCTGGCCGCCGCGAAGGGACGAGCAGACGACGACTGCCTTACTCGTTTGGAAGAAGAGGGACAGCTGACGGACGATGCGGCCGAGACAGCGCGCCAGGCATTAGCAGAATTCCTGCCGCATGTGTCAGTCTGGACCCACGGCACCGGAACTCATCTGCCGGGCGCGTTTGCTGCTCTTAGGGACGAGCGCTTATTGCTTGGCCCAGAGGCGGGCACCGCAGAAACCTATTTGGACCCGACTGCACAGCGCATGCTCTCGCGCGCCGTCGAAGATGTAAGGAACCGCACGGCAAGCAGCATCGGAGAAGAGCTTTGTCATACGGTTTGCGATAACGGGCAGCACTCTGTCGATGTCCTTGCTGTAGCCGTCGAGTTCGACGACGAATCCGAAAACGTCGTAGCAATACACCAATCACGCGGCGGCCTGTTTCACGGACCGGTGGTGCCTAGCGAAGACGCATATGGACGTGGTGAGGTCACACGCAGTCTTGGCTCGCTGCCGAAGCTCTATCTCGGACTACGGCTGGCCGCCGAAGGTATCACTCATCTTTGCCCGCGCGACGCGCTCGGCCTGAGCGATGCCGACGGCGCTCCAGCTGCCGATTGCAGTGATCGCGCGCAATGGCTGACGCTCGAGGAAAGCATTGCGAGATCCTCGAACCGGGCCCTTGCTGAAGGAATCCGTATTCTTGGAGTGCCAACAGTACTCGAGGGCATGCAGGATCTGGGGGCCCAAATTGCAGACGAAGAAGATCGCCGACGGATCGTGACCGGTGTAGGCGTTCCCAATAGCCCAGAGCGCTTCATCCGGTTTCTAACTGCGCTTGGCAGGGGCATCGATGGCCAGCCAGCGTTTGGCTACCTGCCGCAGATTTCTGCAGGCCCACGCCAAGGGTTCATGGACTTGCCCGCAGAGTTGTTCACTGCCCATCCTGCATTACTGCGTGATGTCCTCGCCGCGCCGGTTATGCATCCTCAGGGTACCCTGCGCGACCTTCGTGAACCTCTTGTCCAGCGCGGTTGCGACATGGCTTCCATCATTGGGAAGACAGGTAGCTCCGAGACCGCGGATGAAGCCGGCACGGGCATCCGAGACAGATACATCGCCCTGCAGGTCACCTGCCCAGATGCCAACGGCGTCATGCGCGATATCGCAGTTTTCACCATGATCGGCTCACCCCAAATCGACATTCCGCTTACCGGAGTGACGGCCGCAGACCTTCGCACTCTCGCGCTGGAGACTTTGGACTCTGGCTTGGCTGCTGCGGCCGCCGACCCCCAAAACACCACAAGCACCGGAGAATAACAAATGGCATATGGAAGCGTTCACCCCGACGCACAAACGAATGTTCCGAAAAGCTTCAAGCGAGTTCTAATCTTCGCGCTCTTCCTCCTCTCCATGCTCAGCCTGCTCGGAACTACCATGGGCTTCGCGGAGCTGGTCAGGGGCGCGTTTTCAAGCCTTGAAGACCGCCTCCCCTTTGATCCTGTATGGCTCGAAAGGACTGGCGCCTTCGCGGCTGCTTCGGTGGTGCAAGGATTGGTTACTGGATTCTGGATCATGGCCGGTCTGACCGGCTATGACGTGTTTTCACGGTTCGGATTTCTTTTTGGCGGTATCGCAGCGAGTCTCACCTCCGGCTTGATGGCAGTCGCCTTGTGGCTGAACCCGCTCGGGGCACTGGAACAGATCGCCCGCGCGGAAACATACGAGCGAGCTGGCTCGATAATCGAAGCCGGCACGGGTTTTGTTGCTCGACAGAATGAGTTTGCCCGCATGTCGCGCCTGATTTCTCAGACCGCGAGTCAGGAACGAGAAGCAGAGGTGCTGGGTCGTTCTTGCGACGGGCCAGCGGTAGAGCCGGGTGAAGGCCCCCGCTGGCGCCTTAGACTTGCCATGACGACAGAGGCCAGCTCTTTTGCGGAAATCTCAGAGGAGCTAGCAAGCTCTGCAAGAGCGGCCCTGGATTTGCCTGCAGTTCCGATAGATGAAGATCTTCAAGAAATGCTAGCTGCGCTGCGGGATCTGAGCTTCGATCCGCGGATCGGCGAAATGCAGGCTTGGTATGATGAACGGATCTCTGCCTTTGCTTCGGGGACACACCGCGATGTGCAGACCGGTCGAGACTTTGTGTGTTTTGATGCTACAGTTTTGACAACATTAAGGGATGCCCGTGAAGCTTTGGAAGCCACGATGCAGCTTCCGAACCTGGCTCCGCAAGCGGCCCAAGCCGATCAGAACCTGGCCCTGCAGACAAGCTTCGGGTCTTTGCTTCAGTATCTTTTGCATCTGATAGGTGCGGCAGATCCAATCTCAGCTGAGGAGTGGGAACGGATATCGCCGGCCGTGGTCGTCGCGTTGATAGTCGAGATTGCCATCGTCCTTCTTGCGCAGGTGCTGGCGAGGTTAAACCCGCGCTCCCCCACCCCGGTCCGCCTCCCTATCGGACGGAAACTCGACGAGGATCTGTTGCTTCCGCTACTGCAACGTCGCGAAGTCTGGCAGCTTTTTTTCCACCCGTTGCCAGCCTTGCGCCCTAAGCTGCTTGGTCCTTGGCGGCCGACGATCAATCACGTTTTTCTGGTTCCGGCAAACGGCGATCCAGAACAACGTAGCATCGCAGCAGCAGAAGCGGCGCGTTGGGACATGAAGCCGATGCCGCATTGTCTGCCGAAAGACCTCGAAGAGCTGAGTGTTCTGCGCCTAACCGGGAACGGGAGCGCTCTTCGAGGCGCGACCGAGTTCCGCGCGCATAGCGTGCCCGAGAGCGCGATCAAATGGTGGCGTCAGGCGCTTGTCGACATAAACGACGAACTCCTTTCGGCAGGGGAAGGAAAGGTCATTTGGGGCGATTTTCAGCGGCAGCAGGATGCCCGCCAGTCCGCCTCGGAGGGAAGCAATCGAGGGTCGTCGGAAGGCCAGAGGGTTTGGGAGGAGTAGATATGTTCGTTTTTCGTGCGATGCGCTGGATTTTCCGTCGTCTTCTCGGTGTACTTCGGAAGAAGGGGTGGCTTTATATCCTTGCCCTGATCGGTTTCATGTCGCTTGACATGATCTTCCCCGCGCTCGGGGGCAACCTAACGACCATTGGGCTAATTCTTGGTCCTGCCATTATTATGGGCCTGACCTTTGGCATGCTAAAGCGCCTTGACGGTACTATGCCTCAGTTTCTGGCTCTGTCGACGTACATGGGATTTGCCGGGATTTACGCACTCTTTCGTGCTTGGTCGAAGGCTGCGGAGAGTACGCTTCCCGAAGTTCTCGGCCCAGTGTCGAGATGGCTTTTCGGTCCACTCTGGAACGCCGCGGCTGGTATCGTCGCTGGGCTACTCGGCGAACCACAGGCCGTTCCGATTCCGGTTTGGGGGCCATTGCCTTTATCCCGGCACCTAATGGCAATGGATCCGCTTCTAACGGCCCTGAGCCTAATCGTGTTGGCTTGGTCGCTGCGCATCTTTCTATATGGCGCCAGCAGATACGGTGGAGAGACCCAGCGTACGCCTCGTGAGCGCAAGCTGGCCCAAAGCCGTATAACGTCGCTTTGGCGGGCGAACTCCAATTTGATTGGAGCGCGGCGGAATGCCGCTAGAGTGCTCCGGAACACCATTGTCGGTCCAAAGCTAAAAGCTGGCATGCTTGTTATTGGTTTCTCAGGTCCGCCGAGATGGCGGCCTTGGTGTTGGCCATGGCTGGCGATTTCTTGGCTCGTGAGCCTTGTGCGGCCAGTTGAAATGACGATCTTTGACTTCCGTCGAATGATCGTTGCCGATGCAGGCAATGGCGCCATGCTGATCGGTGGCTCAGGTGCCGGTAAGACGCTTGTCCAGACTACTTGGCTCATGTTCAGCCAATCATCGAAGATATTGATTGAGACACAAGGCAATGTGTTTGAAAAAGACCTACCATTGATCGAGGCGGCGGGTCGTAGACTGTTGATCATCTCGACTGATCTAGGTCGCGAAACTGCGACCCTAAATGTTCTGAATACAATTGATCCGGAGCATCAAGACTTCTGGGACCATGTCATGAGGATCTCCGCATTGGTGATCCAAGAGAGAGGCGAGCATGGAACTCTCGAACGTTGTGCCCGCGAGCTGATTGCAGCAGCAATCGCGAACACGATCTATTTTGGGCGCGTTCTCGACGAAGAGCCGACTCTCGAAACCGTTTATGCACATTTGACTGACCGCGATATCAGCGACGAATTACGTTTCTGGGCCGACGAAGGTCATCCTGCATTCCGCGCACTGTCGTCGACCCTTGCAGCACGGACTGACGATCCAGAGTTCCTCAATTCCTTAGCAGCGATCTACTCGCCAGAGCTCGGTTTTCTCGCGCATCCTATTAAGTCTGCGATGGTGTGCGGAACTGGAAATAACCGATTTGATCCAGGGATCTTGCTTGCGGACCCATCAATCGATGTCGCGATCCAGCTAGCGCAATCGACCATCGACGTAAGCGGTGCTCTACTGAGGCTTCTACTCGGGGCGCTCATAGAGCAGCGCATTCAATTGAGTGCAGAGGCAACAAAGCGCCTACCCTCCCCTACTGTCACGCTCTGGATCGATGAGATTGCCGCATTTGCGGGGCCTACCGGCACGGGTGGAGCACCGATGCTTCGAGAGATCGTCGATTTCCACCGCCAGAAAGGTGTCCACTGGGTCTATTCCGCACAAAACACCCAACAGATCGATCTTGGATGGGGTGAAGGAACCTATGCGAAATGGTCGAACAGCGCCGTCGTTCGCATTTTTGGCAAGGTAGGGGCAGACCCCGATCTAGATCAGCACATCTGTGAAATCGCCGGCAAAACCTTGCAAGAAAAAATCGAGAAAATCCCGGGAGCCGGCGGCGGTTGGCGTGCATATCAAATGGTACGCGAAGAGGTCGACTTATTGCCTCCCAATCTTCTTTCGAAGATGGGCGAGGACCGCATGGTTGCATTCGTACGCACAAAGCAAAGAGGATTAGTCAAGCTTTGTCCTTGGCGACCGGCCCATTTTGAACACCCCGCCATGAAGGGTCGGTTCATCAGAGCCAGGCAACGGTTCAACCGGAGCCCAGAAGCCGTCGATAAAAACACATACTCCGATGCACTCGCTGCGACGAAGCAAAACCTGATCGCTCAACTTGAAGACAACGCCAGATCTCACTCGCCTGCATCCGGAGAGTGCAAAGAGCCACATGAACCAATTGAACCCGAAACTCTGAAAGCGAAGGAGACTACAAATGCCTAAGGGAATGAAATCGCCGAACTCCACGGGAAGATCAAATGGAAAAGCAGCCGCAAAGGGCCTGAGTAGCGCGCCAAAGGTCAAGGCAAGATCCCCACAGAACACCGCTGCGTCCTTAACGCGTGGCCAGATGCAAGGTACCGCGACGTCTAACCAAGAGCCAAAAAAACTCGATCGCTCCAACGTGCTTTTTTCTGGGTCTTTAGTAGACAAGGCGATGAAATGGACACAGAAGACCTTCGGCACTACCAGAAAGAAAGTTCACAAAGCACTGGCGGAAGACCCCGCTTTCTTAAAGACAAGGCATGCCACTCCGGAAAACGTCGCAAAGATGAAGGCTGGCAAAGCCCCTATCGCTCCTAAGGAGCAGTGGCTTGGGAAGCGGCGAACGATGGAGCTTGATCACAAATGGGAACGCCGTGACGGGGTCAAGGAAAATCGTGTGGACAATTTAAGGCTAGTCGGTCCGCTTACGCACAAGATGAAGATGATGAGGAAGTTTCACCAAGCTGCCGGTACTGAAATGCCGAAAGACCTCAAGGCATCCCCTAAGAAAACCGTGAAGAACGGAATCAAATCGGTTTGAACCACTTGGCCGCCTGCGATCGAGGATCCAGATCACTGGCGGCCACTCCCTTTGCGGCAATTTCCGAGACCGAACCGGTCTTAAACTGCCAATCAGCGCCGTTCATCGAGGCGTCCGCTTTGTCAAGTTCGTCCTGTCTTTTCCCGCTGCGCCTTCGCGAACGCGCGATCCGTTGCCATGAAGCGCTCTAGCATGGGCACAGCAAGTTTGACTGGTTCGATTGGCCCCCGTCCTGCTTCTCGTCCGAGGATTTCGCCATACGCGAGGAGGTCGCGGTGGAGGCTTGCAGGGAGTTCGAGGGTCAGCTTGACTGGCTTGTCGTCCGGGATAGGGCCGAGTTTCAGCTTGGTCATATCAACCTCATGGCGGTGCAATGACAAGATCACGCGTGACGATCACACGGACGGGGAAACCCGGGCGGATCGTGAGGGTCGGCGGAACGTCAAGCTGGCGCTGGACTATGCGCTGGCCGACCTCATTGATCGTGTCCAGAGCCCCGTCGCGGAGCGAACGGGCGAGGCGGTCTTCCTCGTTCACCGCCAATTCCGCGCCGACAGCCAGCAGCGTCGAAAGACCTGCCGCGCGCAGGATACTGGCCCAGTGATTGTCGACGCGATCCTCGAGCCCAGCAAACCCGGCGGTATCCGCCCCTGGTTCGCGTTCTAGAAAAATAGACCTACCGTCGGGAAAGATCAGCCGCGTCCAGACCAATAGCACGCGGCGCTGACCGACAGTGACCCCATCGTCGTATTCACCGATCAGGCGTGTGCCCTGGGGAATCAGGAGCAAGCTGCCGGTTGGACTGTCATAGACATTCTGGATGACCTGGGCGGTGATCTGCCCAGGCAGATCGGAGCGGATACCGGTGATCAGCGCCGCAGGGATGATGGAGCCCGCCTGCAGGAGGAAGGGTGAGGCCGGGGGCTGGACGCGGTCCGGCGCGACTGTTCGGCGATCGGCAGGTGCGTTCAGGAAGGCCTGCCGGGGATCGGTTTCTGGGGAAACGTTAAGCCCAGCCCCCGACGCGCCAGGCGGCGTCTGGAATGCGGAGGACGCTGGTTGAGCGCCTGACCGTATCTGGAAAAACAGCTCGCTGACGCGGGCGGCCTCCAGTTCAGCCAGACGTTGTTGCTCTACCGGGTCCATTGTTGGAGGCGTGAGGCTGGGTGCCGCAACAGGTTGGCCGCGCCGCTGCGCATCAAGAATACCGCCGCCAAGATCGCCCGGAAGCGATGGGCCAAGTTGGGGGATGGCATCGTAGCTGCCGGGTAGATCCCGCAAGCCATCAGCCGGCTGCCGACGGTCGGTGGTGATCAACTCGTCCGGTCCATCGATGCGGTCCGGACGCTGGAGGCCATAGACCATCGCTGCACCAATCCCGAGGCCCGCAACAACACCGAGGCTGATGATCACCTTGCGTGAAATCCGCGTCACGCGGGGCGGATCGGCCCGCAACCGCATGGCCGACGCGGTGTCATGAGGTGTCTCCGTCATGTCGGCCGCTCCGCAGTTGCTTGGGCGGCGGCTGCGTCGGATTGCGGTTCCATCCGCAGGATGCGCACGACCTCTTGTCGAGGACCGCGTCCGAGGCGGAGTTCGGCCGCGCCGAACAGGCGGTCAATAATCAACACATTGCCATGGATGCGGCTGTTGACGATCTCCAACTCGCCATCTGTGCCAAGCACGAAAAGCGGCGGCATCTCTCCCTGTCCGATCCCGCGCGGGAAGACGACATAGACCCTGCGTCCGTCATCGAAGACGGAGACCGGCCGCCACGGCGGGCTATCGCCTTGCACTTGCAATCCGTAGCGATGATTGCGCGCGTGCGGTGGCGGAATTCTCGGCGTGGCGGCAGCGATTCGTGGCGTCTCCGGCGCTTGTGGATAGGCCCAGGAAATGGCGGGCATCCAGGTCTCTTCGCTGGCATTGAGCTCGATCAGATAGGTGCGCCTGTCGGTCGAGATGACGAGATTGGTGCTGATGTCGGCGCGCGTGGGTTTCACAAGGACGAGGACGCGGGCGTCCCGGCCTGACCCGCTTTCGGTGTCTCCGATGATCCAGCGGGCGGTGTCACCCGCCGCGATGGGACCGGTCCCGGTCAGGCGCTCGCCGGGCTCGAGCGCGATGGTCGTGATCTGGCCCGGGGCGGCGTAGACCTGATAGAGCGCGCCTTCAGACCAAGGGTAGATCTGGATCGCGTTGAAATACCCCGCCTGCCGAGGCTCGACCCGGGCCGCATCATTGGCATTCCCGACCTGTGCGACAGGTGTCGCAGCCGCTTCTCCGCCCCGGCTCGGGGTCCAGGCGGGCGGGACATGCAGAGGTCTTGGTCGCTCATCTGGCGCAGTGACCGGCGGCGATGGCAAGGGCGGGACGGCATCGTCATAGGCAAACTGCGGCGGGCGGTCGCTGGCACATCCGGTGAGGATTGTAGCGGCAAGCAAGACGATGGGCAGGACAGGACATTTTTGGGTCATTGGCTCATCTCCCGCGACCAGTTGATCGCGTTGACATAAATTCCAAGGGGATTGGCGCGCAGGCGCTCAGCGGTGCGCGGTGGATCGATCACGAGGGTCAGGATTGCGGTCCAGCGTTCGGTGCGGGCCAGTTGACCGTTGTCGTAATGCCGCTCCGTCCAGGCGACACGGAAACTGTCCGGCGAGGCGCGGATGACGCTTGAGACATCAACCGAAACCTGCTGCTCGCCCACCCTCGTGAACGGATCGTTGGCGCGGGCATGATCATTCAGCGCTAGTGCCCCACGGTCGGTTGTGAACTCATAGGCGCGCAGCCAGTTCTGGCGGACCACCACGGGATCAGCCGGCAAGCCCCGGACTTCCTTCACGAAGCGGGCGAGATGCCAGGCGATCTGCGGATCGCTCGGGCTATACCCCGCTGTTGCCGCCTCAACGGCCCGTGCTTCGCCATGACTATCGATTTCGACAACGTAGGGCACGACGGTACCGCGCGCCGATTGCCAGACCAGTGCCGTTGCGAACCCGGCCGACAGAATCAGGCAGCCAAAGGCCATGAGGCGCCAGTTCTTCGCCTGCACCCGGGCGGTGCCCATGCGTTCGTCCCAGACCTGGGTGGCCTTCTGATACGGGGTCTCGGGTTCGGGGGTCTTACCGTAATGGGTGGAGGCGCGTTTGAAAAAACTCATGTGCGATCACTTTCGGACAGAGGAACGGAGGCACCACCGCCGGGGCTGTCGCCCGAGCGCAGTGCATGGGTGGCGGCAGAGACGCCGTGGCTCATCGTCTGGTTGCGGCGCATGGATTGGGCCCAGGCGGGCGGGCTACCTGCGGGGCCACCGGCGGGTGACGCGGAAGCGCCCGCAGCCGGGCCTGAGGAAGATGTGCCGCCCGTTGCGGCAAACCCGGCGCGTGCGCCCTCGGCATGACTTGCGCGCAAGCTTCCAGCGGCCGAAGCAGCGGCCTTGCGCAGGGGTGAGATCGCAGCGGAGCCTGCGGAGCGGGCGACGCCGCCCAGACCGGAGGCAACAC
>NZ_JBARVQ010000113.1:0-2296 GCF_049646345.1 Albidovulum sp.
GCCTTCAGCCTGAAGCAGTTGATCGAAGGGCAGGGTGGCACGGTCGAATGCCGCACCGACGGCGCAAAACTGCCTGCGGGCAACCGGTCGGCCTATGTCGGCACCGCGACGATCGAGGATATCGACAATGCCAAGTTCATCCAGCTTGTCGGAACCAACCCGCGTGTCGAAGCGCCGGTTCTGAACGCCCGTATCCGCAAGGCATGGGCGAATGGTGCCAAGGTCGGTCTGGTGGGCGAGGCGGTCGATCTGACCTATGATTACGCCCATGTCGGCACCGACCGCTCGGCGCTCTTCTCTCTTCTGGGTCACAAATACGGCGCGGTTCTTGACCAGCCCTCGGTGGTGATCGTCGGGCAGGGCGCGATCCGCGAAGCCGATGGCGCTGCGGTTCTGGCCCATGCGATGAAACTGGCCGAGGCGACGCAGTCAAAGCTGATGGTGCTGCACACCGCTGCGGCCCGCGTTGGCGCGATGGATGTGGGGGCCGTGACCGAGGGCGGGCTTCCTGCCGCCATCGACGGGGCCGAGGTGATCTACAATCTCGGCGCGGATGAGGTGGATATCGCCGCCGGTGCCACCGTCATCTATCAGGGCAGCCATGGGGATCGCGGCGCGCACCGGGCCGACATCATCCTGCCCGCCGCCGCCTATACCGAGGAAAACGGCCTTTTCGTCAACACGGAAGGGCGGCCGCAACTGGCCATGCGGGCGGGCTTTGCGCCCGGCGAAGCAAAGGAAAACTGGGCGATCCTGCGCGCGCTCTCGGCCGAACTGGGCGCGGTGCTGCCTTGGGATTCTCTGGCCGCTCTGCGCAAGGCGCTGGTCGCGGCGCATCCGCATCTGGGTGCCGTCGATCAGGTGGCCGGGAACGACTGGCAGCCGCTGCAGATCAAGGCAATGGGCAAGGCGAGCTTTGTTGGCGCGGTCGCGGATTTCTATCTGACCAACCCGATTGCGCGGGCCTCGCAACTCATGGCGGAACTGTCGGCGCTGGCCAAGGCGCGCACCGACAAGCCGATGGCGGCGGAGTAAGCATGCGTCACTGGCCCGCGATACCGGTTCTGGCACTCGTCCTGACGGGCGGGCTCTCGGCCTGTACCGGAACCGAGGCGGCGGCCCGCGAACCGGTCTATCGTGGCGGCGACCCCTTGGGCATGGGCGATGATCTCTACGGCTTTCTGGTGACGATGGAAAACGCCGAGGACGCGGCCGAGGTCGAGGACTACGTGACCTGTGTCGTCGCGGGCTATGCGATGGAAAAAGAATACGGATTTGCCCGCAAGCTGCGGGTTTATGTGAACGAAGAGGGTGGCGTTTGGAGCGCGGATGCTGTTTACAGCATCACGCCGACACTGCCCCGTGGCGCGAAAATGATCGACGCGGAAGTGACGGCGGCCGATTGCGCCCAACGCGGCATACCAACGGTCTGAAGAAGGACGGAACTGGGGACAAATATGGCAGAGTTTCTGGCAACACCTTTTGGCACGTTCCTTCTGATCGTCGTGCAGGGTTTGGGTATCATCGCCTTCGTGATGCTGTCGCTTCTCTTCCTCGTCTATGGCGACCGGAAGATCTGGGCGGCGGTGCAGATGCGCAAGGGCCCGAACGTTGTGGGCGCCTTCGGGCTGCTGCAATCGGTGGCCGACGCGCTGAAATATGTGGTCAAGGAAATCGTCGTGCCCGCCGGTGCCGACAAGTTCGTCTTCTTCCTCGCACCCCTTCTGTCTTTCGTGCTGGCGGTGCTGGCCTGGGCAGTGATCCCGTTCCATCCGGGCTGGGTTCTGGCCGATATCAACGTGGCGATCCTTTTCGTCTTCGCCGTTTCCTCGCTTGAGGTCTACGGCGTGATCATGGGCGGCTGGGCGTCGAACTCCAAATACCCGTTCCTCGGCTCGCTTCGCTCGGCCGCGCAGATGATTTCCTATGAGGTCTCTCTCGGTCTGATCATCATCGGGGTGATCATCTCCACCGGAAGCATGAACTTCTCCGCTATCGTCGCCGCGCAGGACGGCAATCTCGGCCTCTTCAACTGGTACTGGCTGCCGCATCTGCCGATGGTGGTCCTGTTCTTCATCTCGGCACTGGCCGAAACCAACCGCCCGCCATTCGATCTGCCAGAGGCGGAGTCTGAACTCGTCGCAGGCTTCATGGTCGAATATTCCTCGACCCCCTACCTTCTTTTCATGGCCGGTGAATACATCGCCATCTTCCTGATGTGCGCGCTGATGAGCCTGCTGTTCTTCGGCGGCTGGCTGAGCCCCATTCCCGGCCTCGCGGATGGCTGGTGGTGGAT
>NZ_JBARVQ010000114.1:0-4442 GCF_049646345.1 Albidovulum sp.
CCCGTGGCCGCACCGTCCGCGAGCTGATCTTCAAAATCCAGAAAGACGAATTCCGCCCCCATGGACGCGATCTGTTCGGCTACTTCCGGGCGCACATCGAAGGCGTATACCTGCGCGCCAAGGCTGGTCGCCGTGCCGATTGCCGCCAGACCGGCGACACCCGCGCCGACGATCAGCACCTTGGCCGGAGGGATCTTGCCCGCCGCTGTCACCTGGCCGGTGAAGAACCGGCCAAAGTTGTTGCCCGCCTCGATGACCGCGCGGTAACCGGCGATATTGGCCATCGACGACAGCGCGTCCATCTTCTGCGCCCGTGAAATGCGGGGCACCATCTCCATCGCGACAACGGTGGCACCCGAAGCTTTGGCCTGTGCAAGACCGGCTTCGTTGCCGCTGGGGTTGAAAAAGGAAATCAGCGTCTTGGCGGGCGAAAGCCGCGCCAGTTCCTTCGTGTCGGGCTGCCGGACTTTCGTGATAATGTCGGCAGTCCCCCACAGATCGCTTGTCGATTTGGCAATGCCGACACCGGCTGCTTGGTAGTCTACGTCAGAGAAGCCTGCCCCGTCGCCCGCGCCGGATTCGACGATGCAAGTATGGCCGAGCTTTTGCAGTTGCACGGCCGAAGACGGCGTCATCGCGACACGGTTTTCGCCCTTGGAAACCTCTTTGGGTGCCCCAATCTTCATTTGATTTTCCTCAGATTCAGGTGTTTTGCCGGTCAACCGGCAGAAGGAATGCAAAGTCGCAGCCTTCATCGGCCTGGCCGACTTCGCTGGCATAGAGGCGGTCATACCCGCGCCGATCTTCGGGCGGCACGACGGTCGAAACCCAGGTGTCGCGGCGCTGTTCCAGCTCTGCGTCGTCGACCAAAAGCTCGATGCGCTTTTCTTTCACTGACAGCCGGATGCGATCCCCGTTCCGGACAAGCGACAACGGCCCTCCGACGGCGCTTTCCGGGGCGACATGCAGAACGATCGTACCGAAGGCGGTCCCTGACATGCGCGCGTCCGAGATCCGGACCATATCCTTGACGCCCTTTGCGCTCAGCTTCTTCGGGATTGGCAGGTAACCTGCCTCGGGCATGCCGGAGGCGCTTTTCGGGCCTGCATTCTGCAACACCATGAAATCATCTTCGGTGATGTCGAGATCCGGATCATCCACGCGTTTGGCCAGATCTTCGAGCGAGGAAAAGACCACCGCCCTGCCTTCCTTTTCGAACAGACTTTCATCGGCGGCAGAACGCTTCAGAATGGCGCCGCGCGGGGCGATATTGCCAAAGAGCGCAACCAGACCGCCCTGCGGTTCTAGCGGCGCGCTGGCCTTGGAGATGATCCGATGATCGACATAGCCGGGATCGTTTTCCAGCCGATCCCCAAGCGTTTCGCCGGTGACGGACAGCGTATCGAGATGCAAAAGTGGTTTCAGTTCGCGCAGGACAGCGCCCATGCCACCGGCATAGAAGAAGTCCTCCATATAGTCCGAACCGACCGGCTTGAGGTTCACCAGAACCGGCGTTGTGTCAGATAGCGCATTCAGCTTTTCGAGCGATATCTTGATCCCCAGACGTCCCGCGATGGCGGTCAGATGGATGATCGCATTCGTTGAGCCCCCGAGTGCCAGCAGCACCCGCAGGGCGTTTTCAACAGACTTTTCGGTGATGACCTGACTTGGGCGGATCGGGTTGGCGACCATGCTTGCGGCAGCCAGACCAGAGGCCTCGCCCGCGCGCAGACGGTCGGCATGGACGGCAGGAATGGCAGCGGTGCCCGGCAACGACATGCCGAGGGTTTCTGCGATGCAAGCCATTGTCGATGCCGTTCCCATGACGGCACAGGTGCCGGCAGTCGTGGCCAGACGACCCTCGATCTGATTGATCTCCTGATTTGAAACCTCACCTGCGCGATATTTCCCCCAGAACCGCCGGCAATCTGTGCAGGCGCCCAACCGTTCGGCACCATGTCGAGACGTCATCATTGGACCGGCGACCAGTTGCACGGCCGGAAGATCGGCTGAGGCCGCCCCCATCAATTGCGCCGGGACGGTCTTGTCACAGCCGCCCATCAGAACCACCGCATCCATTGGCTGGGCGCGGATCATCTCTTCGGTGTCCATCGACATCAGGTTGCGGAACTTGAGACTGGTTGGACTGAGAAACACCTCGCCAAGCGAGATCGTCGGAAATTCGACCGGCAGTCCGCCGCCCAGAAGCACCCCCCGCTTGACCGCTTCAAGCAGCTCGGGGAAATGGCGGTGGCAGTTGTTGAACCCCGAAAAGCTGTTGGCGATACCAACGATCGGTTTTTTCAGCACATCTTGGGAATACCCCATGGACGATGCGAAGGATCGGCGCAGATAGATCGAGAAATCGTGGTCGCCATAATTGGTCAGCCCGCGGGCGAAACCTTGTGCCTTGTCATCGGACATGACGACTACCCTTCCAGCTTTATCTTGACGTATTTCGGGTCGAGGTAGTCCATGATCCCCAGCGATCCGCCTTCACGGCCCATGCCGCTTTCCTTGACGCCGCCAAAGGGGGCTTCGGCCGTCGCCAGAAGCATCTCGTTCACGCCGACCATGCCCACTTCAAGATCCTCATAGGCGCGGGTGGCCAGGCTGAGATTGTTGGAAAACACATAGCCCGCCAGCCCGAACGGCAGCGCGTTGGCGCGTTTGATCACCTCATCATAGGATTTGAAGGTGGTGATCGGGGCGATCGGGCCAAATGGCTCTTCGTTCATGACCAAGGCGTCATCCGGGACCCGTCCCAACACAGTCGGCTCGACGAAATAACCCTTGTTGAACCCGGCCGGAGCCTTGCCGCCAGCAAGCAACTCGGCACCGCGATCCAGCGCGTCCTGCGTCATGGCCTGGATCGTCTCAAGACCGCGCCTGTTGGCCATCGGCCCGACCTGTACGCCATCCACCAGACCCTGCCCGATCTTCAGCGATCTGGCGATTTCAGCGAACCGTGTTGCGAAGGCGTCATAGCTCTTTTCATGGACGTAGAACCGGGTCGGCGAGATGCAGACCTGGCCGCAATTACGGAATTTGGTAGGCGCGCATATCTCGGCGGCCTTGCGGGCATCGAAATCATCGAAGACCAGAACCGGGCCATGACCGCCCAGCTCCATCGAGACCTTTTTGACTCCTTCGGCGGCAAGCGACAGGATCTGTTTGCCGATGGGAACTGACCCGGTCAGGCTGACCTTGCGCACGATGGGCGAGCGGATCAGCTGTTCGGCGATCTGACCGGAACTGCCGGTCAGCATGTTCACAACACCGGGCGAGATACCCGCATCATGGCACGCCTGAACAAGTGCAGCGCAGCAAGCAGGCGTCTCCCCTGCCGGTTTGACAATGATCGCGCAGCCTGCGGCCAATGCCGCCGCCATCTTCCGGGCTGGCAGCAGCGCCGGGAAATTCCAGGCGGAAAACGCAGCCACCACACCCACGGGTTGAAAGATCACGGCCATCCGGCTGTCTTGCGTTCGCGCCTCGATGATCTGACCGTAAATGCGCTTGGTTTCTTCCGAATACCATTCGAACTGATCGGCCGCGGCCCCGGTTTCGCCCATCGCTTCGGCCAGCGGCTTACCGGTTTCCAGAGACATCAGGCGGGCGATGTCGGCCTGCCTTTCCCGGATCAGATCGGCCACTTTACGAAGCTTCGCGGCGCGGTCCCATGTGCCGGTCTTGCGCCAGACGGCAAAACCGTTCTGCGCCGCGATCAAAGCTGCATCGACATCCGCGGGCGTGGCAACGGCAATCGTGCCCAGAATTTCTTCGGTGGCCGGATCGGTCACGGCTTTGGTTGCCTTGTCCGATGCCGCGCGCCAGTCGCCGCGGATGAATAGATTCAGATCCTGATACATACCTGCTCCTCAGATTGTCGCGGTCAGGTATTGGCCCTGAACATCATCGACCCAATTGCCGACATTCCATGACCCGTAGGCCCCCATACCTGCGATCGGATCACGGCCCGAATAAACCGGGATATGAATGAGAGAGAGGCCGTCATGCGCATGTGCGGTTTCCAGCGCGGCGTCCAGCTCCTCGCGGCTATAGCCACCATGGAGCGCCTTCACGCCGCTAACCGCACCGGCCATGGCGACATAGTCCACGGCCACCCCGTCATTGGTTTTGAACTCGCGGCCGTACTGGTCGTATTGCAGACCGGTGATCGCGGCCATGCGGCGGTTGTCGAAAAGTGCGATCATGCCCCGCACCCCGTGTTCGACCGCATCGATCAGGATCTGCGGGTTCATCATGAACGATCCGTCACCGGTAAACGCGATCCCGTATTTCGGTTCCGGGACATAGGCGCTGCCCAGCAGTGCAGAGCCCGAAAACCCCATGAACGACGCGCCTGTTTCAGTGAACGTCTGTCCGGGGGCGTCGTCTTCTACGATCTGAAAGCCATTGGCCTGCACATCGCCCGCATC
>NZ_JBARVQ010000115.1:0-1603 GCF_049646345.1 Albidovulum sp.
GAACATCGTTGCCCGCCTTGCCCGAAAGAACGTCGTCGCCGCCCGCGCCAAGGATCATGTCGTCAAGACCGGTGCCGCTGATCGCATCAGCCCCCGCACCGCCCGAAAGCGTGCCGCCCTGCCTTGAAAGATCGTAGCTGAAATGCGAGATGCCGGCCTCGGTGGCGGAGGCGACCGCAATATGCAGCGCGCCCTGATCCACCGCCAGCGCCAAGGCTGCCGGGTTGTCCAGCACCGTCTGGGCGGTGTCGGCATAAGACCCCAGATGCAGCAGTTTTCCGTCGGGCCGGAACCGGAACAGCGAAAACCCGTCGTCGCTGCCCGCCGCCACGACAAAGGTGATGCCACCGGATTCGATCGTTTCAAGGTGCACGATCCCCGAGAACCGCGTGTCCAGACTGTCGATCACGTGGTCAACCGCGCGAAAGCTGCCGTCGGGCTCCAGCGACAGCACCGAGATCGACGAACTTTCCGCCCCCGCGACCAGCGCATAGGCTTGCCCATCCACGGTCACCGCCCGGACCGCGACCGCATCGCCGATCCCCAAGCCCTCCGCCGCGCCGAATTCCGCCGTGTAGGAGAGCGTCCCTGCCGGTGACATCGCATAGCTGATCACGCTGTCATTCCCGTCAGAGGCCGCCAGCACCCAGGTCTGTCCCCCCATCCAGACGGTCGCCAGATCGGAGATCCGGCCCTCACCCTCATCGGGCAGGGCGGTGAAGGCCGACAGCGCGCCGCCCGACACCGACGCGACGCTCAGTCCCGCACCGCCGGGCTGGGCCGCCACGACGAACTGCCCCGTGCCCGAAGACGCACCGACCAGCCGGAGGCTGTCGCCGGCAAAGCCGCTGTTCAGATCGCTCAGGCAAAAGGCCTGACCGGTTTCGCCGTAGGGCGCGGTAAGGTCCGCCGCGATCAGACTGGCCGAAAGGTGGTAATCGCGCGCCCCGAACTCGGCGAGAACGAAGCCGTCATGCGACGGGCCCAGAAAGGTATTGCCTTGAAAGCTGGCCCCGCCGTCAAGTTCGATCTGCACGATCCGCGCCGTCGTCGCCTCGCCCGCGACGCCCTGCAACACCAGTCCGCCGGCGCCGGTCTGCAGCGTCAGCTCATGGATATCCGCGCCAAACGGCAACAGGCCGGAGCCGAACGTCTCGACAAGGATGATCTGTCCCAAGCTGCACCCACTGACCATGCATCCCCACGATGCAGGGCTATTCTGGGCCGGGTGGTTTAAGGAAAACTCACCTGCAGCGGCCAATGCCCGGTTGTTTGCCGGGCATTGGATTCAATTCCGAACGATCGGGCTGCGGCTCAATAGGGGTTCTTCGGACCCCGGTCGGCGCTCAGGCTGTCCTGTCGGCGCTGCACCAGTTCCTCGATCGCATCGGCCAGATGGATCTTGTCGATATGGTGATCGCCCCGCGCCACCCGGATTCGGTGCGCCGTGATCATCACGTCGGCATAGCTCGCGCCCTGCGGCGGTTCGAAGCGGTAGCTGGCCAGTTCGATCAGGAACCCCATCGGATCGGTGAAATAGATCGAATCCATGAACCCCCGGTCCTTGGGTCCGCTGTGCTTGATGCCGCGTTCGTCCAGCCGT
>NZ_JBARVQ010000116.1:0-2399 GCF_049646345.1 Albidovulum sp.
CACGGGCTCGACCTGCAGCTTCACGTCGCGACACCGCTGTCGCCAAAGCCGCTTCTCGTCCGCCTGACCGCCAACGCCGCCGACCGGCGCCCGGTGGCCGAGGGCGATACCGTCACGCTCGGCTGGACCGAGACCGATACACGCCAATTCAACGACTAGAATAGGGAGACAACCATGGCCCAGAAAACCTTCGCCTTCTTCCCCGAAGCCGCCTTTGGTCCGGCACTGAATTCCGTCGGCATCGCGCAAGCGGTCGAGGCACTTGGCCACAAGGCAGTGTTCCTGTCCGATCCCGGTTTCGTCGAGGTCTATCAGGGCTACGGATTCGAAGCGCATCCCGTGGCCTTGTCCGAACCGATGCCGCCCGAGCAGATGGCGAAATTCTGGGAGGATTTCATCAACGGCCACATCCCGAACTTCCGCAAGGCACCGATCGACCAGATCGACAACTATGTGAAGGATTGCTGGGAGGCCATCGTCGACAGCGCGAAATGGGCGCAAAAGGACCTTCCGGGCGTGCTGGCCAAGGTGAAGCCCGACGTGATCGCGGTTGACAATGTGATCCTCTTTCCCGCGATCAAGCAGTACGGCGTGCCCTGGGTGCGCGTCATCTCCTGCTCGGAAAACGAGATCGAGGATGATGGCATCCCGCCGCACCTCTCAGGCTGCGGCGAGAACGACAAGGCCTGCCACGAGGCGTTCAGAAACAAATTCAACAGCGTGATCAAGCCGATCCATGACGACTTCAACGCCTTCCTCGCCGAATGCGGCGAGGATGCCTATCCGATAGGCCAGTTCTTCGAAGCCTCGCCCTACATGAACCTCCTCCTCTACCCCGAACCGGTGAAGTTCCACCGCGACGTACCGCTCGACCCGAGCCGGTTCCAATATCTCGAAGGTTGCGTCAGGAAGGAGGAACCCTACGAGGTTCCGACCTTTGCCAAGAACAATGACGGCCCGCTTCTTTACGTCTCATTCGGCTCTCTCGGTGCGGGCGATACGGACCTGCTGAAGCGGATCATCGCGGCGCTGGCGCAGTCGCCCTACCGTGCGCTGGTGAACATAGGCGACTATGCCGCCGAATATTCCGACCTGCCCGGCAACGTGCAGGTGGCAGGCTGGTTCCCGCAGCCCTCCGTCATCCCGCAGGTAGATGCGGTCATCCATCACGGCGGCAACAACTCGTTCACCGAATGCCTCTACTTCGGCAAGCCCGCGATCATCATGCCCTATGTCTGGGATGGCCACGACAACGCGACGCGGGTGCAGGAGACGGGGCACGGGTTCAAGATGCCGCGCTACGATTGGACCGACGCGGAACTGCTGGCAAAGATCGAAACCTGCCTGACCGACACGGCGATGGCGGCGAAGCTCGCCGCCACGTCGCAGCACATGCAATCGCAGAACGGCCCGGCCAAGGCTGCGAAACTCCTTGATGGGCTCGCGAAGTGAGTTCGGCCCCGCATCTTCACGAGGCATCGACCCGCGCCGACCTCGTCGACTGGGGCGCCCAGCCCGATGCGATCGCCGGTGCCTCGCATTCGACGGGCAAGCTTGTCCACAAGGGGCCGGGGAACCGGCCCGAGGTTGGTATCTGGGTCTGCACGCCGGGGGAATGGCGGCTGTCCATTCCGCGCGACGAGTTGTGTTATTTCACTGTGGGCCGCGCGACCTATTCGCGCGATACGGGTGAGCGGGTCGAGGTTGGTCCCGAGACGCTGGTGGTGTTTCCGGCCGGTTGGACCGGGACCTGCGCGGTGCATGAGACGATGCGAAACACTTATATGTTGGCTGAAGATGAGCCTGAAAGGATGATGGACATGACCGCGACCCCCCGGATGCAGAACCCATTGGACCAGACCGATTTAGTCGACTGGGGGGTGATCCCCACGATGATCGAGGGCGCCTCGCACACATCAGGCCGAGTGATCCACAAGGGGCCGGGCGGCGAGAGCGAATGCGGGCTGTGGGTTTGCACACCGGGCAAATGGTTCTGCCACGTCACGCGCGACGAGTTCTGCCACTTCCTTGAGGGGCGCTGCACCTACGTTCACGAAAGCGGCGAGGTGATCGAGATCACGCCCGATACCGCCGCCTTCTTCCCGCAAGACTGGAAGGGTACCTGTACCGTCCACGAGACCATCAAGAAGGTCTACATGATCCGCTGAGGCCAGAATGGACTTCGATCCCGCCCACCCCGCCTGCTTCGTCACCCCCGGTTTTCGGCCAATGGCCGGCGTTCCGCGCGATGTCATCGACCCCGCGACGCTAGAAGTCGTGGGCAGAATAACCGAGGCCGACGAAGACGAGACAGCCTACGTGATAAATGCGGTTACCGCCGCCCAGGCCAGTTGGAAGCGGGTGGATGCAAAGTCGCGCGCGAAGATCCTGCACGATCT
>NZ_JBARVQ010000117.1:0-2073 GCF_049646345.1 Albidovulum sp.
TCCGACATCAGGTCTCGTGCCAAGCTGGTCTCCATTGCAGATACCAGCTTGAATCACACGCAGCGCGCGATGTGAATCCCTTTTGTCAACACGGCCTAAGGTGCGCGAGGCGAACCCCGATCTGATCGTCAATGCCGACTATCTGCCCAGCAACTCGGCCCTGTTCCTCAACCAGTTTCTCGAGGCGCCTACGAACAGCCTCGTCTTCCTGCAGTATGCACCTTCAGTGCCAGAATTCGTGACCCTGACGGGCGAAAATTCCAACGGCGTGCTTTATGACCTGATCAACGCGCCCTTGGACAGCGAAGGCTGGCCGCGCGGACAGGAACTGATGCAGGCCTACCGCGACCGTTACGGGCTGGAATCGGGCGTCTACGGCGTTGGCCTGTATGAGATGGCCAACATGTATTTCGAGGCGCTGGAACAGGTCGGCGATCCGACCGATCACGAAGCGATCGGCAGGGCCATCGGCACCATTGAACGGCCGACCGTTGCCGGCAACCTCTCATTCGACCCGGAGACCCATGTGGCGGTGCAGAGCAACGATCACATCCCAGTATCGTTCTGGCAGTTGCAGGACGGTGGCAAGCGCATCCTGATCGAACCTGCCGCCTATGCCAACGGGTCGTTCGTCATGCCGCCCTGGATGTCCAAGTAACGCTCCCAGACTTGCCCGCCGGGTCTTCGCCCGGCGGGTCTTTCCCGAATTCCAGGGTATCCCATGCGCATTGACGCCATCGACGACGACGCCATCCTGACGGTGTCGAGCCTGACAAAATGTTTTGGCGCGCTGCGCGCGGTAGACGATGTTTCGTTCTTCCTCAAACCCGGAGAAATACTCGGCATCGCCGGTCCGAACGGCAGCGGCAAGAGCACACTGTTCAATGCGATCACCCGGATACCATTCGCGGCGACATCCGGCGTGGTGATCTTCGAGGGACACGAAGTTCAGGACCTGCCCGCGCACCGGATCGCGGCGCTGGGGCTCGCCCGCACCTTCCAGCGCGAAACCGTGTTTCCGTCCTTTTCCGCCATCGACAACGTGTTGCTGGCAATCGAGCAGACGCGGCGCGGCCGCAACCACGCCCGCGACGTCCATCTGGCCGAACAGGCGCTGAATGTGGTCGGTTTCCCTGCGACACTGCATAACTGGAAGGCCGCCGACCTGCCGGTTTTCCTGCGCAAACTGGTGATGATCGCGGGCGCCATGGCGCTTGATCCCAAGGTGATCCTGCTGGACGAACCCGCGTCGAGCCTGACGCCCGCCGAAATCGAACGGATGCGCGACGTGATCATTCACCTGCGCAACATGGGCACCGCGATCCTGCTGATCGAACATGTTCTGGAACTTCTGACCGGTGTCTCGGACCGTCTGATGGTGCTTGATCAGGGGCGCAAGATCGCCTCAGGCTTGCCCGAAGCGGTGGTGCGCGACCCGCTGGTCGTAGAGGCCTATCTGGGGGCTGCGGCATGACCGCCCCGCTTCTGGAAATCCGCGCCTTGTCGGGCGGTTATCAGCCGATCCAGATCTTTCAGAATGTCAGCTTCACCCTACACCACAGCGAGACACTGGGTTTTTTCGGGCCGAACGGTCACGGCAAGACGACGCTGATGAAAACCATGAGCGGAGTGCTGGAGCCCTGGACGGGCGATGTGATCATCGAGGGCAACCGGATAAACCGCGAAGCGGTCCGCGGCAGCCGACGCTGGCGTAACTTCAACTATGACGTTCTGACCCGCCGCCGCATGGACCCACGGGAAGTCGTGCAGGCCGGGCTGATCCACGTCGCCCAAGGCAATCTTCTGTTTCCGGAGATGACGGTGAACGAGGTGCTGTCCATTGCACCGATGGCCGCCGGAGCCCGCGCGAATATGCCCGGCGCCCCGACGTTGGCGCGGGTCTTCCAGCTCTTCCCGCGTCTGAACGAGCGGATCGGACACAAGATCCGCTTTCTGTCGGGTGGCGAACGGCAGATGGTCTCGTTGGCGGTGGGGCTGCTTGCCGCACCAAAGGTTCTTGTGCTGGACGAACCGACGCTGGGTCTGTCCCCGAAACTGCGCGCCGAACTGTGC
>NZ_JBARVQ010000118.1:0-6204 GCF_049646345.1 Albidovulum sp.
GCCCCAATCTGTGTTCTGGACGAGGTGGACGCACCGCTGGACGA
Organism: Albidovulum sp.; assembly: GCF_049646345.1. Classification (GTDB taxonomy): domain Bacteria; phylum Pseudomonadota; class Alphaproteobacteria; order Rhodobacterales; family Rhodobacteraceae; genus Albidovulum. The sequence goes on from NZ_JBARVQ010000118.1 coordinate 45, forward strand.
CGCCAACGTCGACCGGTTCTGCAACATGCTGAACGAAATGCGCCAGCGCACCGACACCCGATTCGTCATCATCACGCACAACCCGGTCACCATGAGCCGGATGGACCGGCTTTTTGGCGTCACGATGGGCGAACAGGGTGTCAGCCAGCTGGTTTCCGTCGACCTCAAACGCGCCGAGCAGATGGTGGCCTGAGTCGCCCCCAGCATGGGTAACGGCGGATTAATCATTAATGGCTAGAACAGGTCGTGAACAAACGACCGAGGACCCGCCATGCATGAAGCTGTCGCCATCGCTACTGTCCTGTTGCTTCTGGCCCTGACCGGCGTCGAGCCGGGTGAGGCGCAGGCAAAATACTGCAGGACCGGCCCCGTCGCCGCGCTGCTGGATGGGTGCTGAACTCACCGGCGCGCGAAAGGCGCGCTGCCGGATCAGCCGATGGCGCCCTTGTAGCTGGGTGTGGCTTTCCCGGCGGCTTTCATGGCCTCCATCGCTTCGCCTGACGTCATCAACTTGATCGTCCTGCCGCCTGACATGGTGCCGGAAGCGCCCACAACCAACGCCCCTGCGGCCATGGTTCGGTCATCCGGGGCTTCGATCAGCGCGTAGATATCTTCGTCACCAAAGGCGAAGAACAAATGATGCAGCTTGCCGCCGATCCCTTCGATCAGTTTGCGGGCTGCGGCTTCGCGGTCCTGAGGTTTTGCGACCATGGCTTTCAGCGCATCGGTCGAATAGCGTCCGGTGAACAGGTAATACGGCATGTGTTTCCCCCCGATTGGTGCCGGGGCGTCGGCCTGAACTGCGGTAACTGGCTAATGGAAAAACCCGACTCGCCGGCTGTTGCAATTCGAGCAGACTACGCCTTTTCGACTTGCGAGTCGATCTGGCCATACAGGCCCCCCGCACATCTGTCGCCTTAATGTGATGCCACGCTTTGACCGGATCTGGGCTAGGGTTGTGAAAACGGAAAGGCGAACGGATGCGTCTGGCACTACTGCTTGCCCTGATGACCTTGCCAGCCGCGGCGCAGGGGCTGAGACCTTCGGACAGCCAACTGGATGCGACTGGATTAAGTGAGGCACTGACCGGTCAGGTCATCGAGTTCTACGATGGCTCGAAATCCTACTACTATCCGGACGGGACCTATATCTACACTTACGTCGATGGCGGGGAGGAATGGGACGGGACCTATGAACTGGCCGGGGCCGGGTCGGTTTGCGTGCGGATGACTGTTGGCGGGTCACGTTGCGATACTTACGTCATGGATGGCGACCGGCTCGTGCTGGTCATTGCCGATGGCACAAGGTTCCCGGTGCGCGCACGCACGGCGCTTCAATAGGGCAGTCTGAACGCTGCTTGCTTGCGGCTGAACGGCTCTGGAAAATCAGAGCTTCGACAAAAGCGCCGCAGTGGGCCAGGCATCGGCGGGCAGGCCAAGTCGCACCTGCTCTTTCTGAACGGCCTCTCGCGTCTTCTCGCCGAGAATACCGTCAATGCCACCCACATCATGGCCCCGCGCGGACAGCTTTTTCTGCAGCGACTTCATCTGCCCGTCCGACAGCCCGGGTTCAGGATTGCGGGCGTCGAAAACCGGCGCGCCTTCCAGCCTCGTGGCGAAATAGGCTGCGGTGGTGACATAGACGAAGCTCTTGTTCCATTCGAAATAGACCCTGAAATTCGGGTAGGCGAGGAAAGCCGGCCCGTTGCGGCCCATCGGCAGCAGCACCGAGGCTGGCAGGTTCGAGGGGCCGAGCGCGCCGCTGCGCGCAGAGACGCCCTGTTTGGCCCATTGGCTTACCGTCTGGGTATGGTTCAGCCCGGTCGCTGCCCAATCGAGGTTTTGAGGCACCACGATTTCCTGCAACCACGGTTCATTCGCGCGCCAGCCAAGCCCGCGCAGCATTTTGCCGCCCGACATCAGCGCGTCGGCGGGCGAGGTTTTCAGGCTGACGTGACCGTCGCCGTCGCCATCCACGCCGTTGGCAAGGATGTCTTCGGGCAACATCTGCACCATGCCGATTTCACCGGCCCAGGCCCCCTTGGTGTTCACGGGGTCGAAATCGCCGCGCTCGTAGAGTTCCAGTGCGGCAAAGACCTGCGGCTGGAACAATTCGGGACGGCGGCAATCGTGCGACAGGGTCAGAAGCGAGTTCAGCGTATTGAAATTGCCCTGAACCTGTCCGTAGTCGGTTTCGAGCGCCCAGAACGCAAGTAGCACGCCGCGCGAAACGCCGTAATTGCGTTCCACGACATCGAAAACCGCGTCGTATTTCTGCGCATTGCGTTTGCCGTTGTCGATTCGGTTCTGGCTGATGACCCGGCGCGAGAAGTCGACAAAGCTCATCTGGAAAATCCCCTGAGCCCGATCCGCCTTGATCACACTCGGGTCCTGGCGCGCGTTGGCGAAGAACCGGTCAACCGATGCAGAGGAATGGCCGCGACTGACGGCCTCTTGCTTGAGGCCGCCGACAAAGGAGGAAAACGATCCTCCGCAGGGAACATTCGCCAGTGCGGGCGCGGCAAGGCCCAGTGCGACGGACAGGACTAGGGGAAAACGCATACAGCCTCCAAGGATTGACGGGGGCAGGTTAGCAGGACCTTGGGGTCACGCAATGGCAAGTATCGCGACAAGGCACAGAAGCAGCGCCCATGTGCGCCAAAGTGCTGCTGCGGCGGATTCGATATCGGCGGCGGTCAGATCGCGGCGGCCATCGGGGTTGACGAACGGAAAGTCGCGCATTTCGCCGCCGTAGCTGCGGGGCCCGGCCAAGGCGATGCCAAGGCTTGCCGCCATCGCCGCTTCGGGCCAGCCCGCATTCGGGGATTTGTGCAACCGGGCGTCGCGGCGGACTTCGGGCCAGATATCGAAGCGCAGATGCACGGCGGCAATCAAAAGCGCGGTCAGCCGCGCCGGTATCAGGTTCAGCGCATCGTCAAGCCGCGCCGCTGCCCAGCCGAACGCTTCGTGGCGGGGCGTGCGATAACCGATCATGCTGTCGGCGGTGTTGACGATCTTGTAAAGCAAGAGCCCCGGCAGCCCGGCGAGGAGAAACCAGAAAACCGGGGCGACGACGCCGTCAGACAGGTTTTCGGCAGCGCTTTCGATGGCCGAACGGGAAACCGCGGCCTCGTCCATGTCGGCGGTGTCGCGGCTGACGATCATCGCAACGGCATGGCGGCCCGCCGGTAGCGACTGTCGCAAGCCTTGCGCGACGGCACGCACATGGTCGGTCAGGCTGCGTTGCGCCAGCAGCACCGCCGCCGCAAGCGTTTCCAGCACCGCGCCGCCGGGCAGGGCCTCTATCGCGGCACCGATCGCGATTGCCATGCCGCCCAGTGCCGCTGTGGTCAGGACGCCCTTCGCGCGGCGATTTCGCCCGTGGTTCAGGGCCTCGTCCGCCCAGCCGACAGCGCGGCCCATCAGGACGGCCGGGTGCGCAAAGCGTTTCCACAGCCAGTCCGGTTCGCCGAAGATGGCGTCGAGCACCATCGCGGCAACCAGAATGGCAGCGTGGGTCACAGCGCCGCCTCAAGCTGCGCCCAGCGATCCGGGGCCGGCAGCCCAAGGCGAAGCCACCCTGTCGAATAGGGAAAGATGCGGGTCCAGATTTGATGCTGCGCGAGCCGGTTCTGCACTGTGGCCGCATCATCGACGTCGTAGAGGCGGAACAGGTCCGTGCCACCGACAAGTTGCCCATGCGGAACCATCATTCGATCAAGACGGGCGGCATCTTCGGCCAGTCGCTTTCGAGCGGTCATTGCCCAGTCAGGATCACCCAGCGCGCGCGCACCGATTTCAATCGCCGGACCGGAGGTCGCCCAGGGGCCCAGCCGCTCTGCCAGTTCGGAAACAAGCCCGGGATCGCCAATGGCAAATCCAAGCCGTAGCCCCGCCAACCCCCAGAACTTGCCGAAACTCTTGAGCAGAAGCGTTCCGGGGCGTCCTGCCAGGCGCATCAGTGTTTCCTTGGGCGTGGTATCGCAGAAGCTTTCATCAATGATGCGGAAAGGCGCTGTCAGATCGGATTCCGTCCAGAGGCGACCGTCCGGATTGTTCGGATGGACAACGACCTGAGCGTCGGACTGCGCCTTGCCGACCTGCCAGCCGGAGGCGCGGAATGCGGCGGCATGTTCATTGTAGGTGGGTGCATGAATATGAACCGAACCCTTGGGCCTCAGAGATGGAATCCGCGCGATCAGCGCTGACGCCCCCGGTGCGGCGATGATCGCGGCCTCATCGGGTACATCCCAGAACTTGCGCGCGGCTTCGAGCAGCCGGGTCATGGCACCCTGATCGGGCAGCGCTGTCCAGGCGTCTTGACTGATTTGGCCGACCGGGTAGGGCACCGGGTTTATGCCGGTCGACAGGTCCAGCCAATCGGCCCGGTCTCCGCCATGGTTCCGAACCGCCGCGTCGAGCCCGCCGCCATGATCGCGCAGCTTCGTCATTCTTCAGGTGGCAGCGGCGGATGGCGGGTCACAAAATGTCCCTTTATCGCGGCGGGCCATTGACGATAGGGGACCTGTCCCGTGTCTGTATCCGCATGCAGCATCGCGTAGGCCACGACCGCTTCTGCGGATTCTCGGTCGGGCGTGAAATTACCGATGGTGTAGCAGAGTTTTCCATGCGCCTGAACCGCGACATTGCAGCCATGGGCACAGCCCATCAGGCAAGAGGTGCGGCGGGTCCGAACCGGGGCGCCGTTCGCGGCCTCTTCGATCATCTCGGCGAAGGCTTCGCCATCGGTCCGGCCATGCTCCTCGGCGGTCCAGCCTTCACGTTTGCAGGTATCGCAGATGGTAATCCAAGTGGTCATAAGCTGCCTTCTTCTATCGCCGGCCCCATTGAGCGGATTCGTGCCGGAGACGCAACCGGATTGACAATTGTTAACGAATTGGTGGTTCAGGTTAACGCCTTGTTAACGAATTGGGTGGATTTTTGCGGGAGGGGAAGACGTGCGAAAATTGCCCTTGGGGCAACCGAGGTAAAATGCGAGTTCTTATTGTTGAAGGTAACCCGGACCTTGGGTGGGTCTGGCGTCGCCACCTTGAGCGACGTGGATGCGAGGTGATTCTTGCGCATTCTCAAGGCGAGGCTGTCGATATTATCCGATCGGACAAGATCGACATCATTGTGCTTAATCTCATACTGGAAAACGGCAGCGCTTTCGCTATTGCGGACTTCGCAAGTTACCGTTGTCCGGGCACAAAGATCATCTTTACGACCAGTGGCGAATTCTTCTCGGATGGATCCATATTTCAGCACATCCCGAACGCCTGCGCGATGATGCCGTCAAGGATCGCGCCCGAGGATTTGTCGGCGCTGGTCGAATATTACGGCACCCCGCACTAGCGACTGCGGTCTTGGGCAGTGCTGAGGTGGCTGAACTGGACCGGCCGCGCGCGATGTCGGATTCCGGTGTCGCCGCGCCGCTATTCCCGTTGCACCTGTCTGCCCCGCCGCCTATAGGCTTTAGGCGACGAAGCCCCCTACCGGGCCAGAGAGGTTGGCTGCCGAAGATCGACCTCGACGGGGATCTGAAACAGCGTCGTCGAAGGATACGCCTTTGCCTCTTTGGCCGACCAGCCCTGACGAAAGGACGTATGATGAAATCCCTGCTCCCGCTCTTTGCGCTATGTAGTGCTACGCCGGCTGTTGCGCATCCCGGGCATCTGGTCGATGTCGCAGGCCACGACCATTGGGTCGCTGGGGCTGCGATCGGGGCTGCCATCGCCATGGGGATCTGGGGTGCCATCAAGGGGCGCCGCAAAGGCAACGCGGCCAGAGACGAGTCACAGGGTTCCGAAGAAAAACAGGGGGCTTAGGTCATGACCAAGATTGGCGTGATGATCTGCGGCCACGGGTCGCGGTCACAAGCGGCAGTGGATGAATTCGCCGTCCTTGCTGAAAAACTGCCGGCCTATCTGCCTGACGACTGGGAAACCGATTACGGCTATCTTGAGTTCGCCAATCCGGTCATCCGCGACGGGCTTGATCGGCTGCGCGACAAGGGTTGTGATCGCATTCTGGCCGTCCCGGGAATGCTGTTTGCCGCGATGCATGCCAAGAACGATATTCCTACGGTACTGAACACCTATTCCAAGGCCAACGACATCGAAGTGACCTATGGCCGTGAGCTTGGCGTCGATCCCAAGATG
>NZ_JBARVQ010000119.1:0-3484 GCF_049646345.1 Albidovulum sp.
CGGTTGCGGAATTCCGGCGTGAAGGTCCGCTCAATCGCTGCGGTGTCTTCGCCGGTGCGGCGTTCGCGGCCAAAGCCGATGGCCGATTGGGCCTGTTCCATCGCGCCTGCATTCGAGGTCATGATCAAGATCACATTGCGGAAATCAACCGTGCGACCGTTATGGTCGGTCAGTTTGCCGTGATCCATCACCTGCAGCAGGATGTTGTAGACATCCGGATGCGCTTTTTCGATCTCGTCGAGCAGGAGGACGCAATGCGGGTGCTGGTCGATGCCGTCGGTCAGCATGCCGCCCTGATCGAAGCCGACATAGCCCGGGGGCGCGCCTATCAGCCGGCTGACCGCATGCTTCTCCATATATTCCGACATGTCGAAGCGCAGGAGTTCCACGCCGAGACTGTCGGCCAGTTGCTTGGCCACCTCGGTCTTGCCGACGCCTGTGGGCCCGGCAAAGAGATAGTTGCCGATGGGTTTTTCCGGCTCGCGCAGACCGGCGCGGGCGAGCTTGATCGCCGAGGAGAGCGCGTCGATCGCCTTGTCCTGACCGAACACAACGCGCTTGAGGGTCTTTTCAAGATCCTTCAGCACCTCGGCATCGTCCTTCGACACATTCTTCGGCGGGATGCGGGCGATCTTGGCCACGACGGCCTCGATCTCTTTCGGGCTGATTGTCTTGCGACGTTTCGATTCGGCCACGAGATGCTGCGCGGCACCCGCCTCATCGATCACGTCGATGGCCTTGTCGGGCAGCTTGCGGTCATGGATGTAGCGCGACGAAAGTTCCACTGCCGACTTGATCGCGTCATGCGTGTAGCGCAGATCGTGATGCTTTTCGAAATAGGGCTTCAGCCCCATCAGGATCTTGATCGTGTCGTCCACGGAAGGCTCGTTCACGTCGATCTTCTGGAACCGGCGGGAAAGCGCGCGGTCCTTTTCGAAGTGCTGGCGGAATTCCTTGTAGGTGGTGGAGCCCATGCAGCGCAGCTTGCCGCCCTGAAGCGCGGGCTTCAGGAGGTTGGAGGCATCCATAGCGCCGCCCGAAGTGGCACCGGCGCCAATCACCGTGTGGATTTCGTCGATGAAGAGAATCGCATCGGGGTGATCCTCCAGTTCTTTCACCACCGCCTTCAGACGTTCCTCGAAATCGCCGCGATAGCGGGTGCCCGCCAGAAGCGCACCCATGTCGAGCGAATAGATCGTGGCATTGGACAGCACGTCCGGCGTTTCGCCCCTTGTGATCTTCAGCGCGAGCCCTTCGGCGATGGCGGTTTTGCCGACGCCCGGGTCACCGACCAGCAGCGGGTTGTTCTTGCGGCGGCGGCAGAGCACCTGAATGCAGCGCTCAATTTCCTGTTCGCGGCCGATCAGGGGATCGACATCGCCCTTCTTCGATTTGGTGTTCAGGTCAACGCAGTATTTCGCCAGCGCCGATTCCTTGTCCTCACCATCGGTCTGGGTCCCGTGTTCCTCATGGTCCTGCGCGCCGCTGACGGGGCGGGTTTCGCCAAAGGACGGATCCTTGGCGACACCATGGGCGATGAAGTTCACCGCGTCGTAACGCGTCATGTCCTGTTCCTGCAGGAAATAGGCGGCGTTCGATTCGCGTTCGGCGAAGATCGCGACAAGAACATTGGCGCCTGTCACTTCGGTCCGGCCAGAGGACTGGACATGGATCGCGGCACGCTGAATCACGCGCTGGAAGGCGGCGGTCGGAACTGCTTCGGAGCCTTCGACATCTGTCACCAGGGTCGATAGATCGTCGTCGATGAATTCGACCAGCGTTTGGCGCAGGGCGTCGATATCGACCGAACAGGCACGCATCACCTTTGCGGCCTCAGGCTCGTCAATCAGCGCAAGCAGCAGATGTTCGAGGGTTGCAAGTTCATGCCGGCGCGCATTGGCAAGCGCGAGCGCCGCATGGATGGCCTGTTCAAGCGTGTTCGAAAATGACGGCACCTTCGTGCTCCTTTCCTTCCAGCAGGTTGGGCAACATTCCCGTGCCCACTCTCGCCTCATAGAATTAAAGTTCGGTGGAATTCGGGCAGCTTCAAGTGTTTTCTCGGAGAAAACTGGAAATCCGTCCGAAGAGACGCAATTTGTGATCGGAATTCGCTGTTTTCTGACGGGATTGTCAGCGTTTGGTAAATTCCGGGTGAGCGTTCAGAAACGATCCTTGCGCGACCGGATTTCCGCGAAGACCGCTTCATCGTCCGCTGTTTCCATCCCGAGCGCCGATTTCACCTCGGGCAGATTGGCGCGGAGGAAGGGATTCGTTGCCAGTTCGTCCGACAGGAGCGAGGGTACGGTTGGCTGTCCCTTCTCCCGTGCCGCCGTGATCGCCTCGACCCGGGATATAAGTGCTGCATTGCCGGGTTCAATGGTCAGTGCGAAGCGGGCATTGGCGGCGGTGTATTCATGGCCTGAGCAGACGAGCGTGTCGGGCGGCAATTGCGCGAGTTTGCACAGGCTTGCCCACATCTGTGCCGCTGTCCCCTCGAACAGCCGCCCGCAACCGAGCGCCATGAGGCTGTCGGCGGTGAAGGCGAGTTTCGAGTCGGGGAAATGAAAGGCGACATGGCCGACCGTGTGGCCGGAGACATTGAGAACCGTGCCACGGGCCATACCGATACGGATCGTATCGCCGGGGTTTACTGCCTCGTCCAGCGGCGGCAGCCGGTGCGCATCAGCGGCCGCGCCGATGACCCGGGCGCCGGTCGCCGCGGCAAGGGTGGCGACGCCATCGATATGGTCGCTGTGGTGATGGGTGATCAGGATATGGCTCGCCCGCCAGCCGCGTTCGCGCAAAGCGTTCAGGATCGGCGCGGCTTCGGGTACATCGACGACCGCCGTCGCGCCGGTTGCGGCGTCATGCGCCAGATAGGCATAGTTATCCGAAAGACAGGGTATGGTGACAAGTTCCAGAGCCATGGCGTTTCGGTCTCGATTGGGTATGCTCAGCGCAACTTTTGCCGAATGACGCGGCGGACGCAATGCATCTCGACGTACTGGACCTCAGGAATTTCTATTACAGGACGCAGCTTGGCCGCGTCGCGCAGAAGGCGATCCGGGATCAGGTCACTGCCTTGTGGGCGCCGTCCAAGGGGCAGACCGTCGTTGGGTATGGGTTCGCGGTGCCGCTTCTGCGCCCCTATCTTGAAGTGTCGCGTCGGGTCATCGGGCTGATGCCGGGTCCGCAGGGGGTGATGCCCTGGCCTGCGGGGATGGAGAATGTCTCGGTCCTGTGCGAGGAAACCCAGTGGCCGATAGATACGGGCATGGTCGACCGGCTGGTTCTGATGCACGGGCTTGAGACATCGGAACACCCGACCGCCCTGCTGGACGAATGCTGGCGGGTGCTGGGGCCCGGGGGGCGGGCGCTGTTTATCGTGCCGAACCGGTCCGGTCTCTGGTCGCGGTCGGACAAGACGCCTTTTGGGTATGGCCGGCCCTATTCGATGAGCCAGCTCGACGCCCAGCTTCGGCGC
>NZ_JBARVQ010000120.1:0-2799 GCF_049646345.1 Albidovulum sp.
TCCGCCCAGCCTTGTTGCTTCTTTCGAACATCTGGCCCTGCCGATGTCCGTCGTCTGGGGCGCGATTTTCTGGGCCAGCCTGCCCGATCGCTGGTCCACGATCGGGATCGCGCTGATTCTCGGAGCAGGTATTGCTGTGGCCTATCGCGAGGCGCGGCTGGGACGAAAAGCCTATCCCAAACGCAACACGCTGGCAGGAGGGGCCATTTTGCGCGACGATTTTGATTAGTAAGAAGCATTAAGATGCGTTAGAATAAACACTACAGGCAGAATTTTTCAAAACAAACGCTGCAAACCAGGGAGAAGAACTGATGATCAGAACGGCAAAACCCGGCATGACACGCCGCGGATTCGTGAAGACAAGCGGTGCCTTGTGGGTCGCGGCCGGGCTTGGCGCAACCGCGGTGCAGGCCCAGCCGGTAAAGGGCGGACGGCTTATTGTCGGCATGACCGGCGGCGCGGTCAGCGATACGCTGGATCCGCGAACCTTCACCTCGTCGGGCCATGCCTGCGTCGGCTTTACCATCGGCAATTGCCTGACCGAGATCGAGAAGGACAGCGAATTGGTGGGCGAGCTGGCTGAAAGTTGGGAAAGCTCAGCGGATGCCAAGACCTGGCGCTTCAACCTGCGCAAGGGCGTGACCTTTCACAACGGCAAGACAATGACTTCGGCCGATGTGATCTGGTCCTTGAACCTGCACCGCGGCGAAGGCTCAACCTCGGGCGCGGCGGGGCTGACGGGCGACATCGCCGACATCACCGCCGACGGGCCGGATGCGATCGTCGTGACCTTGTCCAAGCCGAATGCCGACCTGCCCTATCTTCTGGGCGATTTCCACATGCTGATCGTCGCCGAGGGGACAGAAGATTTCACAGCGGGCGTCTTCACCGGCCCCTATCAGGTGGTCGAATACAACCCCGGTGAATCGGTGATCGCAACGCGCAATCCGAATTACTGGAAGGCCGACCGCGCCCATGTCGATGATGTGGAGATCCTTTTCGTCGAGGATCGCACCGCGCGGATCAACGGCATCGTTACCGGCGAATTGCATATGGCCCAGCAGATTGACGAACAGGCAATGGAGCTGATCAACCAGACGCCGGGCGTGCATATCGAAAGTCACCCTTCAGGGGGGCACAGTCCGATCCTGATGCATTGCGACAAGGCACCCTTCGACAATGCCGACCTGCGCCTTGCGGTCAAATATGCTGTGGACCGCGATCAGGTTCTTGGGCTCTTGCAGGGCGGCGTTCTTGGCAACGATCACCCGATCCCACCGACGGATCCCTTCTATGCCGCCGATATTCCCCAGCGCATGTATGACCCCGAAAAGGCCGCCTTCCATCTCAAACAATCCGGGTTCGACGGCACGCTGCCATTGTCGATCAATAATGTGGCCATGGCGAAATCCGAGGAATTCGCCGCCTCGTTCCAGCAATCGGCAGGCAAGGCGGGGCTGAAGATCGACGTGATCCGGGAACCGTCGGAAGGTTTCTGGTCCGAGGTTTGGTTGAAGAAACCCTTCATGATCGGTGCCTGGGGCGGGCGGCCCACGGCGGATATCATGCTGACCACGGCCTATTATTCCACCGCCGCCTGGAACGATTCGATGTGGCGGCGGCCGGAATTCGACCAGATCATCGATCAGGCCCGCGGCGAGACCGATTTTGCCAAGCGCAAGCAGCTTTACCATGATGCGCAGCTGATGATCCACGAGGATGGCGGGGCCTGCATCACCTTCTTCCGCAACAATATCGACGGTGTGCGCGACGAGGTGAAGGGTTTCTACCCGGCCGGGTCGTTCAACATGTCCGGCCTTCGGGCAGTCGAACGGGTCTGGCTGGAAGCCTGACGGATGGCCAAGGGGTCACTGGCGCGGCTGATCTTCGGCCGCCTCATCTCGGGCGTTGTCACGCTCTTTATCGTCTCCGTCCTGGTTTTCGCCGGGACGGAGATATTGCCCGGTGATGTCGCCCAGGCAGTGCTTGGCCAGCAGGCAACGCCCGACGCGGTGCAGGCGATCCGTGATCAGCTTGGCCTCGACCGGCCGGCGGCCTTGCGGTATCTCGACTGGCTTTGGAGTTTCATGCAGGGTGATCTTGGCCGCTCTCTTCTGTCGGGACGCGAGGTCAGCGACCTGATCGGGCGGCAGCTTGGCAATTCGCTGTTCCTTGCGACTGTGGCCGCCGTCATCGCCATACCGCTTTCGGTGGGTCTCGGCCTGCTTGCCGCACTTTACGAGGACCGGCCGGCGGACAAGGGCATTACCGCCTCGACGCTGGTTTTCGTCTCGATGCCAGACTTTCTGCTTGGCTACCTTCTTCTCATGCTGTTCGCGGTCAAACTTGGCTGGTTCCCGGCGCTGTCGCGCATCTCTTCCTCGATGAGCCTGCTTGAACAGCTGCGCGCCGTGGCGCTGCCCTGCCTGACGCTGGCGCTGGTCGTCTCGGCCCACACGATGCGCCTGACGCGTGCCGCGATCCTTTCGGTGATGAATCAGGCCTATATCGAGATGGCCGAGCTTAAGGGTGCGAGCCGCGCACGCATCGTCCTGCGCCACGCACTGCCGAACGCACTGTCGCCGATCCTCAACATCGTCATGCTGACGCTTGCCTATCTTATCGTCGGGGTCGTGGTGGTCGAGGCGGTCTTCAACTATTCCGGCCTTGGTCGCACAATGATCGACGCGGTGTCAAAACGCGACATGCCGCTGGTGCAGGCCTGTGGACTGATCTTCGCCTCGGTCTATGTGCTTTTGAACCTGACCGCCGACATCCTGTCGGTCCTGACCAATCCCC
>NZ_JBARVQ010000121.1:0-2106 GCF_049646345.1 Albidovulum sp.
ATATAGTGCACTGCGATGCGAACCGATCCGCCAGCGAAATCACCTCCCTCAGCATCCAGTTGCATGGCCTCGGGCAGGTAGAAGGCCGTGGGGTGCCCCAACACCCCGCGTGCGAATGACCCCGCCGCCAGACCCAGCCCCGACCCGTAGCGCCCCGACGCACCGGGATTGCCCAGGGCCCAGCCGGTCAGTGTGCCGGTGATCGTTGTCAGCACCCGCGCCGTAACGCCGACCACGACCGCGTTTGAAGGAATGATCACCGCCGTCGTTGACACTGGCCCTGCGCCTAACGTGTGGTCAATCTCGTTCACCTTGAAGGCAAGGCCCGCATTGTTCGGTGACAGTGTCGTCATCCCGCCGCGCCAGTCTGCCCCGTCATGGATCGCCGCCTCCCCCTCGTCGAGGATCACCGCGCGCCAGCCCCGCTTCGGATCGACGAATTCCCACCCGCCATTGGTACCGACAGCCAGCCGCCCGTCCTGCCCCGACCATTCGTTCACCGCGCCAACAGGCACGGCATAGCAGATGCCATCCATCACGGAGATGGGGGGCAATGTGACGCTCCGCGAAGCGATGACCAGTTGCACCAGCCCGTCCAGCAGCGCGAAGGCCTCGTTCACGGTCACATGTTTCTGGGCCTGCGCCGGTTGCACCAGAGGCAGGCCAAGCTGAGTAGTATTAGACATCGAAAGTGATCCTCCTGAAGGGGCCGGGTCCGAACGCGGTCGACAACTGGGCCACATGGATTTCAAACGGCGCGGTCACGCCATCGGCGGCCTGCGCGCCCGCCGAATAGGTCCAGATTGGCTGTGGCACGATGACCTCGCGCTTCTGGTTGCCCGCTTTCACAACCCGCACCAGATAGCGCTCAAAACTCTCGCCCAAGGGCACATCAACCCCCGACCAGCTGTCGCCATCGATCCGGGTCCGGCGGATCCATGTCACATCAACCGCCCCTGCACTCCCCGGACGCACCCGCAGATGGGCGGGGGAAAGCGGCCGAAGGCCGATCCCTGAAAACGCCGCGACCGAATGAGTATAGGACGGATCATCCACCGCCCGGGTGCCCGGGCCGATCCGGTAGTGCCGCGCCAGATCGCGGGCACTGAGAGGCAGGTCGATCTGCTGGAGCGCGCCGTTGATCAGCACCACATAAGAGCCGATAGGCCAGGTTGCGGGCGATACGGCATCGGTCCCGGCCTGCCCCCTCAGACGCATCGACAACGCGTAGGTATCGGGTGCGACCAACACTGCATCGGCGAACTGGAACAGTTCCCAATTGTCGGGATCGCCGTCGCCGATGGCCATCACATTGGCGCCGTTCAGCACCTGACTTGCACCGACCGAACTCAGGGTTCCGCCCGACATGACGACGCGCAAAGGGGCACCCCGATCCCACACCCCCGGCCGGGCCGCAGAAAGAACCGTTTCGGTCTGCCCGATCACCGAGGCGCGCGTGATCAGCCGGTTGAGCGTGTAGCCCGAATCGCTGTCCGACGAATGAACCGCGGCCGATCCCGGCCATGGCGTCGCCGTCACCGCCAGATGCGGCTGATGCGGCACCTCGTCACCACTCATCAGCGGCAGGTCCATGAACAACGAAAAGACCGGAACCGGCGGTGCGAAGCTGCGCACCGTCACCCGCTCCTCGGCCTCGTCCGAGGCCTCATAGACCCCCGGCTCCACCCGCACCGCGTCAATCGCGATCGCGCCCGCCTGCTCCACCCGGTCAATGCGGTAGCTTCCCGCCGATCCGAGCGTCACGACATCGCCCGCTCCAAGATGGCCGAGCGAGGGCGGCAGCGCGAACCGCGCGCCATCGCGCGACACCCGCGCCTCAGACAACCACCGCTCGACTGTCTTCTGGCCCTCCGACCGGATCAGGGCCAGCGACATTTCCGACTGAGCGATGCCCAGCACTTCCTCATCGGGGAAAATCGCCTCGACCGCGCGCGCCTCATAATCGCCCTCGGCCTCGACATAGTTCAGCCGCACCCGCCCCGCGATCTCGGCCTCGGTCGCCCGCGCCGTCTCCACCCAGCCATCGGTTTCCTCACCGACGGCCAACTGATCATCGGTGATCTCCGTTATCGGCACACCGTCGCG
>NZ_JBARVQ010000122.1:0-5276 GCF_049646345.1 Albidovulum sp.
GCGCCATTCTTCTGTGTCTCGCGGGAGGATGGCCCTCTTCAGTTCCCTGCGCCCGGGCGCGCGCCGAGTTCATCCGACGCATCACGCCCTGGCCCGTTGAGCCGCCGCTTCAAATCTGGCGTTGCCCGATGAACACGTCCTTTCAGCCCGACGACACACTTTCTCCGAGCGATCGTATCTTCACGATTGCGGCGGGCGGGGCTTTGCCCCGCAGGCAGTCCTATGGTGACATCATCTTGCCGGCCCTGAAGCCACCACATCCGGAGCAGCCTGCTCCCGAGCCGGCACCCACCGTCCTGCGTCAGAACAGGGCTTCAGACCGCGATACGATGCTTCATCTGGCGCAGGCGGTGGGACAGGGCGCGGACATCAACATTTCCGGGCGGGAGTTCGATTTCGTGCGGTCTATCAAGGTCTGGCACGTCCAGTTCTACCGCCACAATCTCAGCAACCGCCACAACACCTGCCGGGAGGTCCATCAGATCCTGCTTGGGGACTATGGTACCCAAGGCGATTACCGCTGGACCAGGTCAACGCCTGCTGCGGTGCCCGCATGGATGAACATGTCCCGGGTGTGCCAGCCAGGAAGCTTTTATCGCGCCGTTGGCGTCGAATGGACCGATCATCTGGGCAATCACGGCCACGAACTGGTCACATACTAGGTGTTGTGAGGTGCGATTGCAAAGCCGCTACAATTGCGACGGACGGGCAATTTCGTTAAGACTGTGTCAATCACAATAAGAATCGAGAGGAGCAGTGAAAGAAAGCCCCAAAAAGCGAAACCCCCGCGAGGGGTAACCTGCACGGGGGGCTTTGATTTGACCTAGGGATTGCAGTCCCGAAGTGGCCAGAGATGATTTCAGGTCCGGTTCTATCACCCCTCCAACACTGAGAGCAAGGAAAAAACGCAGTTTTTGCGAACGGAGCTACTGTGTTTCGGCCTGGACCGTGGATCGAACTCAAGGTCTAGCCCAAGACGCAATACCTGCCATCGGCTTTGGCCATGACCGCCATAGCTTGTATGATCGGGAGACGTCCTGAAGAGAATCGCAAAGGAGAAGAAGACCACATCACAAAAGACAACCCCCGCAAGGCGGTGGCCTTCCGGGGGGGCTGATGAACCAGAGAACGCCAATTCTCCAGTAAGTCTCATGATCTGACTTCGGTTTTATCACCCCCCTCACAGATCAGGCAAGCAAAAAACGCATTTATGCGAACGATGAAGATTTGCCCGGGCCTCTGCCTCGCTCAATCACAGTGAGGAATATCATGCAGGCACTCTACTATCGCTCCAGCTATGCTGGCGCTTTCCCTACCCTTCCCTCGGGCATGCAGCGCGGTCAGGTCGAAGCGCTTTTGATCGAGGTTGCGCGTGGCATCGGCCTTTCCGGCCGACGGCTGCAATCGCTCCTGTTCATGATCGGGCAGACCCGTCCAGGCGACTGGACCAGCTCCGAAGACGAACCGGTCTGCTACATGGCGCAGACCGAGCTGGCCGCAGCCCTCGGCAAGACCGAACGCGCTGTGCGCGCCGATGAACACGCCCTGTCACAGGTGCTTGGTCTGGTCGAGAAGCGGACCGCCGCCAATGGCGGTCGCAGCCGTCATGGCGGCCTCGGCCTAGTTTTTTCACGGCTGGTAGAGCGTGTGCCGGAGCTTCTGGCCCTTCGGGACCGTATGCGGGCGGATCGGCAGCGCACGAAAGAGCTGGTGCGTCTGCGCAGCGCCTATTACCGCCATATCCGCCACAATCTGATGGAGCTTCATCCCGCCGCCCCGGAAGATCCAACGCTTTGCGCGGTCAGAGATGCGTTTTTGTCCTGGCCTCCGTCGGAACGGCTTCGCTACCTCGCCATGGACGATCTCGAAGAGCATGTCGCAGAGGCGCGCGCGCTTTGTGGAGAACTCGACAGATATGTGGAAGAGAGCGATGATTCTTCCGGCGGACCGGAAGAAATCTTCCGGTCTCATATACAAGATACAACCAATGAAGCATCTGGATCTTGTAACGCAGCCGCGTGGATAAGGACCTCGGGCAAGCCCTCGGACACTTATCAGTCGGATGCGGAGCCTAAAGGCCCCGCATCTTGCTTAGAAAACAAGCATGCTTCGTCCGGCGCCGAGCACAATAGCGAATTTCTGGCCAAGCTGAGCCCGCAACGCCTTTTGGCGCTTTGCAGTGAAAACATGCAACTCCGACTTGAAATCGAAACCCGCGGTGAGCGACCGCCGATGGTGATGGATTTCGTCTCGGCCGCGATCCGCGCCCTGCCGGAGCTTGGCATCAACCATTCCGCCTGGGATGAGGCGGCCGAGGAAATGGGCGACTACCGCGCGGCGCTTTGCGTGATCATCACCGATGCCAATCTTGATCACCCCAGAACACCAGTTCGAAACCCTGGCGGCCACCTCAGAGCCATGACGCGGCGTCACCGGCAGGGAGGTCTCAACCTCATTGGCAGCCTGATCGGCCTTGCAGACAGGCGCCGAGATGTTTGACGGTGGGACTGGAACCTGGTCGAGAAGTGGCGCTTTGAATTCGCGCTTTCCGAAACAATAATGTTCACATATTGTTCTTACTTCATGAGTCGCAGAACCAGCCCACAGTACAAGACCGACGACCGTGCCTTTCCGGTGCGGATCAAGGTGCTTATCCCAGAGTTCGGACTGTCCACGTTATCAGAAGACCCGTGGCGCTGGCTGGATAGCGAGATCGGCCGGGGAGAATATGCCACCACTGGCGCCCGTTGTTTTATCGGCGATGCGATGGTGCTCTATTTCCGCTGCCTGGAAGACGCCGGCCGTTTTATGGATGCCTTCCCGCTGCCACTCGCGGACGATACAATGGCATCAGTCTATTCGTCACCGGCCCTGCCCTTCGGACGCGAGGAGGAACCTGACGTGTGTAACCTGTTTAGCAGCCTTAAGCCACAGGAGGCGATGCGGCGTCTCTTTTCACCGCGCCCGCTCATCGACCATGCAGGGAACCTGCCGCCCCTGCCCGGCGTCTATCCGGATCAGATGGCGCCAGTGGTCCGCCAAGGTTCCGATGGGTTGGAACTCACCATGGCCCGTTGGGGATTGCCGACTCCGCCGCAGTACCTGGTCGGCAAGAAGACCGACAGAGGCGTGACCAATGTGCGAAACACTCGATCACCGCATTGGCGGCGATGGCTTGCGCCAGAACACCGCTGTCTTGTCCCCTTCGATGCCTTCGCCGAACCGATCAAGGGAGGAAACGTATGGTTTCACCTGAAAGACGAGCGCCCCGCATTTTTTGCGGGGATCTATGTGCCGGTATGGACTTCGATCCGCAAGGTCAAGGATGGCGAGACGACAGACAATCTGTTCGGATTTTTGACGACCGATCCGAATGCCGAGGTCGGTCCAATTCACCCTAAAGCCATGCCAGTCATTCTCACTGACCCGGAGAAATGGGATACTTGGCTGCAAGCCCCCTGGACCATCGCATCGGAGCTGCAAAAACCACTTCAGGATGGCGTCCTCAAAACATTCGTCCCGTCTTGACCGAGACTATTCTGTTGCTGCTGGCTGGGCCTCTTGCATGTTCTGCCCGCCTGAATGGTGGACTTTGGTGCCGGTCGGCCTCTCATTCGGCGTGCGCGACATGAGGACTGCATTCACGGCGTATCGGATATCGTCCGCATCATACTCCATGAGCATGCTGTACAGAGTCATCATCCTTGCCGCTTGATCATTTCCTAGGCAAAACACTTTTCGTAACCCTGCGTTTCAATGACTCTGCAATCCTGAGGCCTAACGGTTTCAAACCACACGGTGACGACCTTGCCTGTCTTTGGCCATTCATACGTCGTGGCCGCTATCACGTCTTCATCGGTCAGGTGGTGTGATTTTGCGACGCCATGGTCTGCAATTGTAAGATCAACGGGCGCTTTGGTGCCTTTATGCTGCTCGCCAAAAGAATGATCGGCGATGACATCACATTCAAATGCAACGAAACGGCCGGACTCGTTTCCGGCGATGTTTCCTAGCATCCGAGGCGCATAGCCCAGTTTGCGACCCATCCGGAAAAAAGCCGGTGAGCCTAGGAACAGGCATGTTCTGGCGCCCATTGCATTCAGATACTGGTTTACGGTGTGTATCATGCCTTCCGCGACGCCAGTACGGCCGAGGGAAAGCATGCGCGTCACTTCCCAGATATTGGCGTCCCTTGGTGGCGTGCCCTGACAAATCCCGCGGGGCAGTCCTGGCAACAGACCGAGTACGGCATCCCTGATCATATACGAATAGTCGATTTGCCGCGTTGACCCGCTGCCGCTCGGTGTGTCGGTTCGCAAGAGTCGTGCCCCGCCGAGAATTTCACCGGTGTTACGGTCCTCTGCAATCAGGTAGGTTGTCCCAAGGTGATCGTATTGTTCAAACTCCAGGTCCTCGTGCGTATCGAGATCCCATTTCTTGTGGTCAACGAAAACCTGCTTTCGGAGTTTCAGGAACGCATTGACCAAGTACCACATGGCCGCATCCTGGGGCAGCCGTAGCACGTGGTAATTTGTATCGTCGTCTACAAACAGCATTGATTGTCTCGCCATAGTCTCAATTTGCGCGCTTGCCCGAGATAGGGCGGGTGGATGGCCCGAATGTCCCTAAGTTGAACGACGGCACGCCTGCATAATAAATTGTCGTTCCGCCGATATTCCTGGCCAGCCCAAGAAATGCCCGGGGGCCTAGCGGATGGACAAACCAGATACCGCCCGGCCTGCTTTCGATCACCAGACAGCCATCCAGAGCGAAAACTTCAAAGTTCTGAACGATCGAGGCGGCCATGTCCTCGCTCAGTTCCAAACTCGGCTGTCCCGCACCCACAGCATTCGGGCGCGTTCCCGACAACCCTGTGAACGGAAACACATCTACATCCGCCCCGAGCCACGTGGTCATCACACGGTAAGTGCTGTGGCGGATTGCAGATATCCCAAACGTGTCGGCGGTACCGTGGTGCTCCTCGACAAGGCCGCCGACATGTTCTTGTCCCAACGCTATGAGTATCGACGCCGACATCTTCAGGCTTATCCTCTATTCTCGGAAGATATTCCTGTGTTCCCATCGACACGTCGAGAGAGATCATAGAAAATCCAACTATCGGATAGATTGTGCGTTGATCTTTGAAAAAATCTGGCTATTGGTCAGTACCAGATTGTTCAAACGTCAGGTTTGCCCTGACCTAAAGTCACCTTGTTCCCGGACCCTTTTTCATGAGCCGTGTACCTTCAGCACCCTTACCGACACACATGCCTGGC
>NZ_JBARVQ010000123.1:0-2563 GCF_049646345.1 Albidovulum sp.
TCCAACGTACCGCAGACGCGCACGCCCGATGCGCATTTCTACACCGAGGTCCGCTATCGCGGCACCAAATCCGCCGTGGTCAGCCCCGACTATTCCGAGGCTGCCAAGTTCGGCGACATCTGGCTTAACCCGCAGGCGGGCACGGATGCGGCGCTGGCGATGGCCATGGGCCATGTCATCCTGCGCGAGTACCACCTCGACCGGCAGGCTGAGTATTTCGAGGATTACGCGCGCAAATATACCGACATGCCCATGCTGGTGCGGCTGGATGAAAAGGACGGCCACCTGGTACCGGGCCGGATGCTGCGGGCCGAGGATTTCGCCGGCAAGCTGGGCGAAACCAACAATCCCGACTGGAAGACCGTGGCCTTTGACGAGGCATCGGGACAGATCGTGGCACCGAACGGCTCCATCGGCTTCCGCTGGGGCGAGGAGGGGAAATGGAACCTCGAAGAGCGCGCCAAGGGGGGTGAGACCCGGCTGCGTCTGAGCCAGATTCTTGAAGGCGACCATGACGAGGTGGTCGGGGTGGATTTCCCCTATTTCGGAGGTGCGGCGACAGGCGATTTCGTCAAATGCGACCACCCAGAGGTGCTGACCCGCAATATCCCCGCCCGGCGGGTGAAGTTGGCCAAGGGCAAGGAGGTATTGGTCGCCACGGTGTTCGATCTTTTCTGCGCCAACTATGGTCTTGACCGGGGGTTGGGGGGCGATTTTGTGTCGAAAGATTTCGACGATGACAGCCCCTATACCCCCGCCTGGGCCGAGAAGATCACCGGCGTTGCGCGTGAAAAGATCATCGCCGTAGCGCGCGAATTCGCGGGTAACGCCGAAAAGACCCATGGTAAGTCCATGGTCATCCTCGGTGCCGGCCTGAACCACTGGTATCACATGGACATGAACTACCGCGGCATCATCAACATGCTGGTGATGTGCGGCTGCATCGGCCAAGAGGGCGGCGGTTGGTCTCATTACGTGGGTCAGGAAAAGCTGCGCCCGCAGACCGGTTGGCAGCCTCTGGCCTTCGCGCTGGACTGGAACCGCCCGCCGCGGCACATGAACTCCACCTCCTGCTGGTATGCCCATACTGACCAGTGGCGTTATGAGACGCTGCGGGCGGGCGAGATCCTGTCGCCGACCGCACCGGAAGGCGATTGGGACATCTCGCTGATCGACTACAACATCCGGGCTGAGCGGATGGGTTGGCTGCCCTCGGCGCCACAACTCAAGACTAACCCGCTGGAAGTGTCGAAGAAGGCCAAGGCTGCGGGCAAGGACATTCCGGCCTTCGTTGCCGAACAACTCAAATCCGGCGATCTGGAAATGTCCTGCCAGGACCCGGACGCGCCAGAGAACTGGCCGCGCAACCTTTTCGTCTGGCGCTCGAACCTGCTCGGCTCGTCCGGCAAGGGGCACGAATATTTCCTCAAGCACCTCTTGGGCACCGATCACGGCGTGATGGGCAAGGATCTGGGCGAGGAAGGCGGCGTGATGCCGAAGGAGGCCGTTTGGCATGAGGAGGCGCCTAAGGGCAAGCTCGACCTTCTGGTCTGCATCGACTTTCGCATGTCGACGACGGCGGTCTATTCCGACGTCGTCCTGCCGACGGCCAGCTGGTACGAAAAGGACGACCTCAACACCTCGGACATGCACCCGTTCATCCACCCGCTGCAGGCGGCGGTGGACCCTGCATACGAGTCGAAGTCGGACTGGGAGATCTTCAAGTCTATCGCCCGCAAATTCTCGGAAGTCGCACCCGAAGTTCTCGGGGTCGAAACCGACATCGTGCAGCTTCCGCTGCTGCACGACACCCCCGGCGAACTGGCGCAAGCCCATGTGAAGGACTGGAAAAAGGGCGAATGCGACCTGATCCTCGGGAAGACCGCACCGAATTACATCGCGGTCGAGCGGGATTATCCGAACCTCTACAAGAAGTTCAGCTCGGTCGGGCCGCTTTTGGAAAAGCTCGGCAACGGCGGCAAGGGGATCACCTGGGACACCAAGGTCGAGGTCAAGCATCTGCGCGACCTGAACGGCGAAGTGCTGGATGATGGCGTGTCGAAAGGCCACGCCAAGCTTGAAACCGCCATCGACGCGGCGGAAATGATCCTGATGCTTGCGCCCGAGACCAACGGCGAGGTGGCCGTCAAGGCCTGGGAGCAGTTAGAGAAACCAACCGGGCGCCACCATGCGCATCTGGCCGAGGGGGCGCACCACACCAAGATTCGCTTCCGCGATATTGCGGCCCAACCGCGCAAGATCATCTCGTCGCCCACCTGGTCGGGGATAGAGAGCGAGGAGGTTTGCTACAACGCGGGCTACACCAACGTGCATGAACTTATTCCGTGGCGGACCCTTACGGGCCGCCAGCAGCTCTATCAGGATCACCTTTGGATGCGCGCCTTCGGCGAGGGCTTTGTCGGCTACCGCCCGCCGGTGGACCTCAAGACCATCACCAAGGCCGTCAACAGTGACGCGGCCGAGGGCAGCCCGCATGTCGTGCTGAACTTCATCACGCCGCATCAGAAATGGGGCATCCACTCCACCTATTCCGACAATCTGA
>NZ_JBARVQ010000124.1:0-1726 GCF_049646345.1 Albidovulum sp.
CGCCAGCCCGTCGGGGTCGATCCCGGCGGCATCCAGAAAATCGGTGACGATGTCGCCGCCGACGAATGCCGCGCGATCGAACAGCCGCGCCACCAGCGCGTCGGCACCGAACACATCGGCCCAGAGCCTGAAGGAGTCGTGATAGTTGTAGCGATGGCTGTCGGGCGTGCAGCCGTCGAGGAATTCGTCAAAGCCGACTGTCTTGCCGCCCTTGATCGCCGTTGAATAGAGACTGCGTGCGACCGCCGCCTGCTCGCGGAACCAGCACAGCACGCGGATCTCGGAAAACAGCGGCGCCAGCAGGTCATGCAGTTTCTGCACCGAGTCGCGGTCGATCAGGCGGGAATGGAAATGCTCGCTGGTCAGGATCACCGTCCCGGTCCCAAGCCCGGCCAGTTCGGCGCTCAGATCCTCGGCAAAGCCGGCGAAGAAGGCGGCCTTGTCCTCGGGCGTGGCGATCTTGCGGCCGCGAAAGAAATTGTCGATCCGCCCGTCGGGCTGGCAATAGGCGGCCAGACGCCGGTTGTTCGGGCTGCCGGCCACGTCGCTCAGCCCGACGCCGCGTGCCGCCAGCGCGGCACGGTTGTCATAAAGGAAATGCTGCAATGTGGTGGTGGCGGTCTTTTCCGTCCCGATGTGCAGGATCAGGCGCATTTCAGACTCTAATCCAGCAATCCGGCAAGGTAAGCACCATAACCGTTCTTCTTGAACAGCTCGGCCCGTGCAGCCAGCTCCTCGCGCGAAATCCAGCCCTGATCAAAGGCGATCTCTTCCGGACAGCCGGTCTGCAACCCCTGACGGGTTTCCAGCGTGCGCACGAAATTGCCGGCATCCAGCAGCGAGCCATGGGTGCCGGTGTCAAGCCAGGCATAGCCGCGCCCCATCCGGCTGACGCGCAACTGCCCTTCGGACAGGTACATCTCCAGCAGCGAGGTGATCTCGACCTCGCCGCGCTCGGAGGGCTGCACCTGCCGCGCCCGCGCCGGGGCGGTGCCATCAAGGAAGTAGAGCCCGGTCACCGCATAGTTCGACGGCGGAACCTTCGGTTTCTCGATGATCGACTTCACCGACCCGTCGGCATCGAAGGCGACCACGCCATAGCGTTCCGGATCGGACACGTGATAGCCGAAGACCGTACCTCCGGTCGGCGCGGCATCGGCCTCGGCCATCAGTTCGGGCAGGCCGTGGCCGAAGAAGATGTTGTCGCCCAGCACCATCGCGCTTGGCGCGCCAGCCAGGAAGTCTTCGGCCAGGATATAGGCCTGCGCCAGCCCGTCGGGGCTGGGCTGGGCCACATAGCTCAGCGAGATGCCCCATTGCGCGCCGTCCCCGAGGGTGCGGATGAACTGGTCCTGATCCTGCGGCGTGGTGATGATGCAGATCTCGCGGATGCCGGCCAGCATCAGCACCGACAGCGGATAATAGATCATCGGCTTGTCATAGATCGGCAGCAGCTGCTTGGAGACGCCCATGGTGATCGGATAAAGCCGGGTGCCCGATCCGCCGGCCAGAATGATGCCCTTGCGTTGCGTCATCTCAAATCTCTCCAAGGTCTTTCAATATGTCGCGCAGGCCCGCGCGCCAGTCCGGGCGCGGCAGGCCGAAGGCGGTCTGGAACGAGGTGTTGTCCATCCGGCTGTTGGCCGGGCGGAAGGCCGGCGGCGTTGCCAGCATGGCGGCGTATTCGGCGCTGGTGATGTCGGCCACGGCGCAGTCGATCCCGGCC
>NZ_JBARVQ010000125.1:0-1562 GCF_049646345.1 Albidovulum sp.
GTATCGCTCGGTGTTTTTGACGGACACAGGCCGTGCGCTCGCGAAGGAATGTCGGCGGCGGCACGAGATCGTGCTACGCTTTCTCATCAGTCTGGGCCTTGATCCCGAGACAGCGGAACGCGATGCCGAAGGCATCGAGCACCATGTCAGCGAACGGACACTGGCTCTGTTTTCGGCTTTCGCCAACCGGTCCTGACGGTCGTCAGCTATTCTCGACCGCGAACCGCACATCGGCGGTCAGGCTGTCGGCGTTGAAATTCTCCAGCCGCTTGCCATTGAGGAAGAAGGTTGGCGTCTGGCGGATAGCCAAGGCTTCCACGTCGGCCGCATCCTGATTCAGAATGCCCGTGATCCCCGGGAAGAACTGGTCCGTCTCGGCCTTTTTAAGATCGAGGCCCGCAGCCCCGGCAATCTCCCAGGCAACATCCATCTCGGGCGAGCCATGAACGGCCCAGCCAGGCTGCTGCTCCAGAAGCGCGTCCAGCACCGGCTCGAACTTGTCCTGCATCCGCGCGGCCTCGAGGATGCGCACGGCCTCGTCCGAGCCTTCGTGGAAGACGGTGTAGCGGAGCACGACGCGGACCTGGGTCGGAAACTGTCGGCGGATTTCTTGCACCACAGGGTGGTAAGCGCGACAGGCTTCGCAGGAGGGGTCAAAGAATTCAACCAGTGTGACCGGCGCATCGGCGGGGCCAAAGCTTGGGGAATAGTCACGGACCAAGAGTGCCTGATCCTCGGTTGGCGTGGCGGCGGCCGCAACTTCTGCCTCGGCGGCGCGGCGCTGGTTCAGCACGTAGGCGCCACCTGCAAAGGCAGCGAGCCCGAGTGCGGAGGCTCCGATCAGAAGGGTGCGGCGGTTCATGGACGGTGTCCTTTCGGGAAGAGGAGACAGGCGAGGATCGCCGCAAAGGCGACTACGGAAAGATAGGGGATCGGCAGGCCAAGGATCATCTGCGCCTCACCGGTGCAGGAGGGGCCATTTTCCGTGCAGGGCACGATCGGCGCGGGCAGGATCCCTACGTAAAGGCCCGAATGCCAGGCCGCAAGCGCCAGCCCGGACAGGACCAGCGGCAAGGCGTAGGCGCGCGCCATGCCATCGCCGCGCCACAGCGACAGGCCAAGGATCGGCACCAGCGGGAACATGGCGATGCGCTGATACCAGCAGAGCGTGCAGGGCATCTGACCCAGCACCTCTCCGATGAAGAGCGCACCAAGCGTGGCCGCCAGAGCGATCAGGAAGGCCGCAGTCAAGGTAAGGTCGTCGCGCGACATGGATTGCGGATCAGCTTTGGTCAAGAACCGGCTCCTTGCGGCGGCGAAAGGGGAGAGAGGCAGCAAGGATCAGTACCGCGCCCAGAGTGATCGCAATATCGGCGACGTTGAACGTAGGCCAGTGCCAATCGCGCCAGTAAAGATCAAGGAAATCAGTTACGGCACCCTGCCGCAGCCGGTCGATGATGTTGCCAAGCGCCCCGCCCACCACCAATGCAAAGCCTGCCCGCTCCAAAGCGTGTTGCGCCCGGAATGCCATGACGGCGAAGGCGATGGTCAGTGCGCCCGTC
>NZ_JBARVQ010000126.1:0-4894 GCF_049646345.1 Albidovulum sp.
CGCTGGCGGGCGGAAATCACATCGATATTGTCAACGCCGGCGCCATAGTTGGCGATCAGTTTCAGCTTGGGACCAGCCTGCGCCAGAAGGGCCGCATCGATCTGGTCGGTGATAGTCGGCACCAGAATATCGGCGCGCCGCATCGCCGCGGCCAGTTCTTCACGCGTGAGGCCAGTGTCGGCCGTGCCAAGCTCCACATCGAAAAGCTCCGCCATGCGGCGTTCCACCGGCTCTGGCAGCCGTCTGGTCACCACAACCTTCAACTGATCGGTGCGCATTGTGAAAGTCCTCTCTTCACTCAGCCTGTCCTGACTGGCAAAGTGGACCCCAACGCGCTAAGCGACAAGACAGAAAACGACGGGGCAAAAGCATGGATGCTGGGAAATTGCGGCTGACAGGCGCCATGGCGGTGGCGATTGCAGTGCTGATGGCCGGTGCCGGGTCGCTTTGGGCGCAGGAAGATGCGACCGATCTGCAAGAGGATACGGCGGAGGCCGTGGCGGATGTTGTGGAGGGCGGGGTCGCCAAGGGCGCGGTCACCAACTTGCCGTTGCCACGTTTTGTCAGCCTGAAGACCGGCGACGGCAATGTCCGCCGCGGCCCCTCGCTTGAGCATCGGATCGACTGGGTGTTTCGCCATCGTGGGATGCCCTTGCTGCTGACGGCGGAGTTTGAACATTGGCGGCGGGTCGAGGATAGTGAAGGGCAGGGGGGCTGGATCTATTACACATTGCTGTCGGGGGTGAGGACCGTGTTGGTAATGGTGGACAAGACCGCCCTTCATGCGCAGGCCGACAAGGAGGCCCAGGTGGTTGCCATCGCCGACGAGGGGGTAATAGCCGATCTGGGGACCTGCCTGGCCGACTGGTGCGAAATCTCGGTGGGTCGTTCGCGGGGCTGGGTGGAGAAAACCGCGCTGTGGGGCGTCGATCAGGACGAGATCCGAGAGTGAGATGAGACGCGTGAAATGATGCGCGTGAGATGAAACGGGGGCGATGAGACGGGGGGCGATGAGACGGGGGCAATGAGCGACAAGCGGGCCACAGCCATGAACTATTCGGCCGGTGTTGCATCGGTGGCGGTGGCGTTGGTGCTTGTCGGGCTGAAGCTCTGGGCGCTCGGGACCACCCATTCGCTGTCTGTTGCGGCCTCTCTGGCCGACAGTGCCCTTGATCTGATGATGTCGCTGGGCGGGCTGATGGCGATCATCTATGCGGCGCGGCCAGCGGACGAGGATCATGCCTTTGGCCATACGTCGGTCGAGGATCTTGCGGCGCTGACGCAATCGCTGTTCATCCTGGCGTCTGGGGTTGTCATTGCCTGGGCTGCGGTCGGGCGGCTTTTGTCTGGTAACGTTTCGCCGATCGACGCAGAGGCCGGAGGCATGGTAGCGATGGGTCTGTCGATCCTGCTGACCGTGGCGCTGGTTTTGTGGCAAAGACATGTGGCGCGGCGGACCCGCAACCGGGTGGTGGCGGCTGACAGTCTGCATTACATGTCCGATCTGGTGCCGAATATCGGGGCAATCGCCGCGCTTTGGATGTCCAGCCGATTTGGCCTTGGCCATGTGGATTCGGCCGTGGCGCTTGGGGCTGCGGTCATTCTGGTGGTGGGTTCGCTCAGGATCGGCAAGAAGGCGTGGGACGCGCTGATGGACCGGCAGGCCGACCCTGAAGTGATTGCCGGTATCGCCGCGATTGCGATGGGCTGGCCGGGTGTGCGGGGATTTCATGATCTCAAGACGCGGATGGCAGGGAGCCGGGTCTTTCTTCATATCCATATCGAGCTGGACGGCGACCAGACCCTGCGCGAGGCGCACGCGATCGGCGCCGGCCTGCGGCGAGAGATCATGCAGCGCTATCCCGAATGTGACGTGATCATCCACAAGGATGTGGCGGGCGAGACCTGAAGGGCCGGCATAAGCCCATGCCCCGGACTGAAAGAGGGTGTCCGAAATTGCGGTTGGTCGGCTATGCGGACGTTTCTGCCGTTAAGCTCAAGGCGGTGAATGTCAGCTTCTGGATCGACAAAACCCCTGCTTTGTGCCAGCTATCTGGTATGAGAACCTTGCTGCAGAAAATTGGCTGTCGACGTCAAAACCGAATTACGATCCCGGCCTGTTAGTCCGGGCCGGGTAGTCGATTTCTAAATGTCATACGCGCCTCATGCGCCGATCAAGGTCATATTGAATGGATACGAGCTCCTCAACCCTGCACTTTTTGTGCGGTAAAATTGCTGCTGG
Organism: Albidovulum sp.; assembly: GCF_049646345.1. Lineage (GTDB taxonomy): Bacteria > Pseudomonadota > Alphaproteobacteria > Rhodobacterales > Rhodobacteraceae > Albidovulum. The sequence goes on from NZ_JBARVQ010000126.1 coordinate 2,243, forward strand.
AAAATCAACGTTCGCTGCCGAACTTTGTCGTGAGAATGGAACGGTCTTGCTGGCCGAGGATGATTGGCTGAGCGCCCTGTTTTCGAGCGAGATGTCGTCGCCGTCTGACTATGTTCGGTGTTCGTCAAAATTGCGAAAAATCATGGGGCCTCACGTCGTGTCGCTGCTGAACGCGGGCGTTTCGGTTGTCTTGGATTTTGCGGCTAATACTCTGGAACAACGCGCCTGGATGCGCACGATCATCGAGGCAAGTGGCGCCCTTCACCAACTCCACGTCTTCAATGCTTCTGATGAGCTTTGCCTTGCAAGACTTCGCGAACGTAACGCACGTGGCGATCACCCGTTTGCCGTGTCCGAGGAGCAATTCCTTCGGTTTTCAAAGCATTTTGTTGCACCCTCGTTGGACGAAGGCTTCAATATTGTGATGCACGACGAATAGCCAAGGCCTGCGCAAAAAGCGGACTTTCCTGTTGGGTGCGGCACTTGTGACTATGGGCTCAATCCGGACCAACAGGATTTCCCGCCATGCCAAAATGAAAAACCCCGCCGAAGCGGGGTTCTCCGTCGAACTGTGGCCGGACCTTATTGCGGGATGTCGCCGGTGATACCTTCGACATAGAAGCCCATGCCGAGAAGATCGCCGTCCGGGGCGGTCTGGCCCTCGGCCAGCCAGGCCGAGCCGTCCTGCTTGTTGATCGGGCCGGTGAAGGGATGTACCGTACCGGCAGCAATCGCATCGCGAAGCGCTTCCGCCTCTGCCTTGACATCGGCCGGGACCGCGTCGCTGATTTCGCCAATGCCAACTTCGCCGCCAGCGATGCCTTCCCATGCATCAACCTGCTCATAGGTGCCGTCGAACAGAGCGCCTACGCGCTTGACATAGTAAGGTGCCCAATTGTCGATCACAGAGGAAACCCGCGGCGAGGGGCCATACTCGGTCATGTCGGAGGCTTGGCCAAAGCCGATGACAGCACCGTTCGATTTGGCGGCCTCGGCCAGAGGTGCGGTCGAGTCGGTATGGGCCGCAATCACGTCCACGCCCTGCTCGATCATCGCCTTGGCTGCATCCGCTTCCTTGGCCGGGTCAAACCAGGTGAAGGCCCAGACGACGCTGAGTTCCACATCGGGGTTAACTTTCTTGGCATTCAGATAGTAGGAATTGATGCCCATGATCACTTCGGGGATCGGGAAAGAGGCGATATAGCCAATCTTGTTGGATTTGGTCATGCGGCCTGCGATCAAACCCTCGACAGCGCGGCCTTCGTAGAAGCGCGCGTTATAGGTGGAAACATTCTCGCTATCGCGGCGGAAACCGGTGGCGTGCTCGAACTTCACGTCCGGGAATTTGGCCGCGACTGCGTTGGTCGGGTCCATATAGCCGAAGGATGTGGTGAAGATGATATTGCAGCCGCCAAGCGCCATCTGAGTCAGGACGCGTTCGGCATCAGCACCCTCTGGCACATTTTCCTGCCATTGTACTTCGACCTTGTCGCCGTAAGCCTCTTGCACGGCCAGCGCACCCTGATGGTGCTGGTAGGTCCAGCCGCCGTCACCGATGGGGCCGACATAGACGAAACAGGCTTTGACGTGATCCATGGCGTCGGCCATCGCCACGCTGCCGGTCATGGCCAGACCAAGGCTCATCGCGGCCGAGGTCAGAAGATTTCTTCTCAACATTCAACATACTCCCAGTTGGTTGGGCGCTTTTGGCCCTTTTGATAGGTTCCGCACGCAGGTGTCCCTAACGCGCGGCGTGGAAATTCTGACCCAGGGCGGCGGGGGCATTCAACCTTGCCCGGCCTTTGCCAGAAGACATGATAACCAGCACGATAATGGTTATCAAATAGGGTGACATCGACAAATATTCGACAGGAATTTTTGATCCTGCGGCCTGCAGGTTGAGCTGCAATACGGTAATGCCGCCAAAGAGATAGGCTCCGACCAGAACGCGCCAGGGTTTCCAGCTTGCAAAGACCACGATGGCCAGTGCGATCCAGCCCGCACCGGCGGTGATTCCGTCGACCCATTGCGGCACGCGCACCAGGCTGACATAGGCACCGCCCATACCAGCCATGGCCCCCCAAAGAGGATGCAGCAGATGCGGATCAACTGAACCTTGTAGCCAAGCGCATGTGCCGCCTCGTGGTTCTCGCCGACCGCGCGGATGATCAGACCGAGGCGGGTGGATTTCAGCACCCACCAGACGAGGGCGATGATGGCGATGGAGAAATAGACCACCCAGTCATGATCAAAGAAGATCGGGCCGAGTATCGGCAAGTCGTTCAACGGCCCCAGCGGCACATGTGGCGTCGCCGGGGGTTTGATCCCGTTATAACCCTGCCCAAGAAGCGCCGACAGGCCAAGGCCGAACATGGTAAGTGCCAGCCCCGTCGCCACCTGATTGGTCAGAAGAATCTGGGTGAGAAAGGCAAAGATCAGCGCCAGTGCAGCGCCGCCCAACGCGCCGCCAACAAAGCCCATGAAGGGGCTGCCGGAAGCCACGGTGGCCATGAATCCGCAGATGGCCCCATGATCATCATCCCCTCGACCCCAAGGTTGAGTACACCCGACTTTTCCACCACCAGCTCGCCAAGCGAGGCCAGGATGATCGGGACCGCCGCCACCATGAGCGAGGCAATCAGTACGACCGGA
>NZ_JBARVQ010000127.1:0-1729 GCF_049646345.1 Albidovulum sp.
GCCCTCAACGGCATGAGCAAACCCAACATCCGCGCAGGCAAGACCCTGATACTACCGGGCAATGTCGTGCCCGAGCCCGGCGTTCCCGCCAGGGTGAGCATCGCATCCACTGCCGGCAAAGGCCACGTGGAGTATGTGATTCGTCGCGGTGACTCCCTGTGGAGCATCGCCCGGCGCTTCAATGTCTCCCAGCAACAACTGGTTGCCTGGAATGGCATATCAACCAAGGCTTACATCCAGCCGGGGCAGAAGCTGAAAGTTCCCAGCTCCATCTGATCGCCACCCGCACCTGCTTCAGGTGCCGCAGAAAGTCTGCCTTACCACCTGCTCCGGTCGCGGCGGGGTGGCATAGCGCGCCAGTGCCTCATCGTAGGCAAAGGGCCGTGCCAGCACATCCACGAGGGCATTGAAGGGCGCAAAGTCCCCCTGTTCTGTCGCCGCCTGAAGGGCTTCTTCCACCAGGTGGTTGCGGGGAATGAATACCGGGTTGGCGCTGTACATCTGAGCCTGGCGTTCGGTTGCGGTGGTTTGTTCTGCGCTGAGTCGTTCGCGCCAGCGCGCCAGCCAGGGCAACAGGGGGTCCGGTATCTCGAACAAGCCTGCCACCATAGTCCCGTTGCTGCCGCCTGTCGGCCCCGCCAGGTCGGCCAGCCGGCGGAAGGTCAGGGTAAAATCCAGCTGGTGCTGGGCCATTAACTGGAACAGTTCGTCAGCCAGCGCCTGGTCGGAGTCCCGCAACTCCACAAGCCCCAGCTTAATCGCCAGCCCCGCACGGTGTGCCTGGGTAAATTGCTCCGGAAACGTATCGACAGCCCCCTGGGCGAGGGCAACTGCCTGTTCCTGGTCCTCGTGCAGTGCCGGCAGCAGCGCCTGGGCGAGTGCGGCCAGGTTCCAGTGGGCGATACCCGGCTGGTTGTTGTAGGCGTAGCGCCCGGCGCGGTCGATCGAGCTGTACACCTTGTCCGGCTGAAAGTCGTCCATGAAGGCGCAGGGGCCGTAATCGATGGTCTCCCCGGACAGCAGCATGTTGTCGGTATTCATCACCCCGTGGATAAAACCCAGCAACTGCCATTGGGCGATCAGCCCGGCCTGTGCCCCGATCATCTGCTGCAGCAGGGCGAGGGCCGGGTTGTCCTGCCCCGGGGCGTCCGGGTAGTGACGCGCCAGAACGTGTTCAACCAGCAGCTTGAGGGCCTCGACATCCTGGCGGGCGGCAAAAAACTGGAAGGTGCCGATGCGGATGTGGCTGCGGGCCACCCGTGTCAGCACGGCGCCCGGCAGGAAAGACTCCCGCACCACCTGTTCGCCGGTGGTGACAGCGGCGAGGGCCCGGGTAGTGGGCAGGCCCAGGGTGTGCATGGCCTCGCTCACAATGTACTCGCGCAGCACCGCTGCCAGGGGCGCCCGGCCGTCGCCGCCGCGGGAGTAGGGGGTGGGGCCGGAGCCCTTGAGCTGGATGTCGTAGCGGATACCGTCCGCGCCGATCACCTCTCCCAACAGTATCGCCCGGCCGTCACCAAGCTGTGGGTTGTAGCTGCCGAACTGGTGGCCGGCGTAGACCGTGGCTATCGGGTCACTGCCGGCGGCAATGCTGTTGCCCGCCAGCACCGCCGTGCCCTCGTCAGACTCCAGCCACAGCGGGTCTATGCCCAGCAGGGCCGCCAGCGCGTGATTGACGCGGATGGGCCCCGGATGTGCCACGGCCGTCGGCGCGCGGCGGGTGTAAAAG
>NZ_JBARVQ010000128.1:0-11037 GCF_049646345.1 Albidovulum sp.
CAAGCCCGGAAAGCGCGCCAAAATGATGCTCGTTCAGCGCCAGAGTGTGCTGGATGTCGGCGATGGAGGGTCCGAACTGACCGTTCAGGAAATAGGCCGTCGCCCGCGCGTTCCAGCCTTCCGCGAAATCAGGCGCATGATCGGTCAGCGCCGTGAAATGCTCAATCGCGGCGTCCAGATCACCCGCCTCCATCGCGTCCCGCCCGCGCTTCAACAGCAGATCCATCGCTGGCGAGCCCGATTTCGACCATTCCCGCAAGATATCCGCCTGTGTCCGCCGCCACTCAGGGTTGTCGGGGTCGGCCAGTTCAGCGTATAGATTGTCAAGATATTCGGACGCCGCGAAAACCGGCGCGCAAAGCAATAACGCTGCGGCACATGCCGCAACGACGGGTTTGAGAAGGGTGGCACACATCCGCATTACAAGGCAGAGTGTAGCCGAACTGCGCCGGAAAGCGAGAGGCTAGGCGCTCACATTTGGAGGAACGAATGAGCGATGTTGTGAATGCGGCCGTGACCGCACTTGGCGAAAAACTGGCTGGCGGCATTCCGGGCACTGCAAAATTCGTGATCGAAGGCGAAGGTTCGCTGATCATCGACGGCAATGGCGTGCGCGCGGGCGATGATGACGCCGATGTGACGCTGACGGCGGATCGCGAGACCTTCGAGGGCATTCTGACGGGTGACGTGAACCCGACCGCGGCCTTCATGCAGGGCAAACTGGCGGTCGATGGCGATATGGGCCTTGCCATGCAGCTTGGCGCGGCGCTCGGCTGAGGATGGAGCCCGCCCCCTTCTACGACGACGTGGCAGAGGCGCCCGACGGGGCCACCTGCGTCTGGCTGACCTGCCAGGACGGTGTGCGCATCCGTGCGGCCCATTGGCGTAGCGGAGATAAGGGGACGGTGCTGATTTTCCCCGGCCGCACCGAATATATCGAGAAATACGGCCCGGCCGCATCGGAGTTCGCCGCGCGCGGCTATGCCACCGCAATTGTCGACTGGCGCGGACAGGGCCTGGCCGATCGGCTGCTGGAAGATCGGGCACCCGGTCATGTCGACCGTTTTTCCGATTACCAGCTCGATGTCGCGGCGTTCATGGATTTCGTCCGGGCCGAGGATCTGCCCGGCCCGTTCTTCGTTGTCGGCCATTCGATGGGCGGCTGCATCGGGCTGCGCGCGATCCATGACGGATTGCCGGTCAATGCGGTGACCTTTTCGGCGCCGATGTGGGGCATCCTGATGAAATTCATCCTGCGGCCTGTCGCATGGGGCCTTTCGTGGCTCGCGACGGTGACCGGACAGGGACACCGGATGGTGCCATCAACCTCGCCGCTGACCTATGTTCTGGAAGCCGAGTTTGAGGGCAACGTCCTGACCCGCACGCGCGAGATGTTCGACTTCATGCGTCACCAGATGACTGTCCATTCCGATCTGGCCATCGGCGGGCCGACGATGCGCTGGCTCTATGAGGCGCTGAAGGAAACCCGCGCCCTGCACCGGATGCCGTCCCCCGACCTGCCCTGCCTGACGGTTCTGGGGGCCGAGGAACGCATCGTCCATGCTCAGGCGATCCATGATCGCATGGCCCGCTGGCCGGGGTCGGAGTTTGACCTTGTCGGCAACGCCGAACATGAATTGATGATGGAAGGGCCCGAGACGCGGGCCAAATTCTACGACCGCGCGGCCGCCTTGTTCGACGCCAACAGGGGCTGAACCCCGGCGCGCCGTGGCGACATGCGGGCGGCAGCGCCCGCAGGTTCACCATTCGTATCAGGCCAGTTGGGCCGCCACATCCTCGGGGATGTCGAAATTCGCCGTAACCGTCTGGACGTCGTCGTCGTCCTCAAGCGTGTCGATCAGGCGCATCAGCTTCTGCGCGGCTTCAAGATCGACATCTGTCCGGTTCTGCGGTTTCCAGATCAGCTTGGCTTCCTCGCTTTCGCCAAGGGCCGCTTCCAACGCATCCGACACCGCCGAGAGATCGGTATCAGCGCAATAGATCCAGTGGCCGTCTTCGTCGGATTCGACGTCATCCGCCCCGGCTTCGATTGCCGCCATCATCACCGTGTCGGCATCGCCCGCCGTGGCCGGATACATGATCTCGCCCACACGGTCGAACATGAAGCTGACCGAGCCCGTCGTGCCGAGATTGCCGCCGAACTTGGAGAAGGTCGAACGCACATTGGAGGCGGTGCGGTTGAGGTTGTCGGTCATCGCCTCGACGATGATCGCGATGCCGTTGGGCCCGTAGCCCTCATAACGGATCTCGGTATAGTCGTCGGCATCACCACCCAGCGATTTCTTGATCGCACGGTCGATCACATCCTTGGGGCAGGACACCGCTTTCGCGGCCTTCACCGCAAGACGCAGACGCGGGTTCTTTTCCGGGTCGGGATCGCCCATCTTTGCGGCGACGGTAATTTCCTTCGCCAGCTTCGAGAACAGTTTCGAACGCGCCGCATCCTGCCGCCCCTTGCGGTGCTGGATATTGGCCCATTTTGAATGGCCCGCCATGACCTTCTCCGTCGGTATTTCCGGTTTCGCGCCTCTATATGTCAGCCCTGCCCCTGCCCGCAAGCCCGGCCGGGTGCTTGCATCACGCGGCCCCACCCGCTTCACTGGGCCCGGAAAGGCAGGACCCGACATGACGCAGGACCAGATTATTCTCTTTTCGCTCTTCGGGGTCGTCTTCGCGGCACTCGTCTGGGGGCGCTGGCGCTATGACCTTGTCGCCTTCACCGCGCTGATCGTGGCTGTGATGCTTGGCGTCGTCCCGGCCAAGACCGCCTTTGAGGGCTTTGGCCATCCTGCGACGCTTGTCGTGGCGCTGGTGCTGGTCGTTTCGGCCGGGCTGACACGGGCGGGCGTGGTGATGCTGATCACCCGCACCTTCATCGATGCGGGCCGCGGGCTGGGTGCGCATATCTCGATCATGGGGGTGGTCGGCGGGGTTCTTTCGGCCTTCATGAACAACGTGGCGGCGCTTGCGCTGCTGATGCCCGTCGATGTCGCGGCCGCCCGCAAGGCGGGCCGCAGCCCCGGCCTGTCGCTGATGCCTTTGTCCTTTGCAACCATCCTCGGCGGCATGGTGACGCTGATCGGCACGCCGCCCAACATCATCATCGCCACGATCCGCGAGGATGCCCTTGGCGAAAGCTTTGCCATGTTCGACTTCGCCCCGGTCGGCGGGGTCGTGGCTTTGGTTGGGCTGGCCTTTGTGGCGCTGATCGGCTGGCGCCTGATCCCGCATCGTGCGGATGCCGAGGGCACACGCGACGCGGCGGCCTATATCGCCGAACTGACATTGCCCGAAGATACGAAACTTGCAGGCCGGACGATGGCCGAGCTTTACGACGAGGGAGACAAGGCCGGGGTGGCCGTGATGGCCCTGATCCGGGGCGATAGGCGGCGTTACGGGGCCGCGCGAGAGACCGAGTTGAAACCGGGCGACGTGATTCTGGTTGAGGCCGGGGCCGAAGCGCTGGACGAGTTCCGCGCAGGCCTGAAACTCGATTTCGCCGATCAGCGCCGCAAGCACTATCTGGAAGCGGAACAGGCGGGTTTCGCTATGGTCGAGGCGGTGGTCCCCACCGATGCCCGCATCCGCGGCAAAACGGTCGAGGGGATCGGTCTGATCTGGCGTCATCGCACCGCGCTGATGGGCATCTCGCGCCGCGGTCACAAGGTTAAGGGGCCACTGGCCAAGGCGAAGATCCGCGCGGGCGATATCCTTCTGTTGCTCGCGCCCTCGGACACCGCCGATGATGTCGTCGACTGGCTTGGCTGCCTGCCACTGGCCGAACGCGGGCTCACCGTGACGGAAGAGACGCATGGCGCGGTTGCCATCGCGATCTTCGCGGCGGCGGTTCTTGCCGCAAGCGTCGGTCTGATCGACCTGCCGGTGGCGTTGGGAGCAGTGGCGATAGGCTATGTGGCCGCCGGAGTGCTGCCACTGTCAGAGATCTATGACCACATCGAATGGCCGGTGATCGTATTGCTGGGGTCCATGATCCCGCTTGGCGCGGCGCTGGAAAGCTCTGGCGGCACCGAACTGATCGCGGGGGCCATCGTCGGGCTGACCGCGGGCGCGCCCGCCTGGGTGGCGCTGCTGGTGCTGATGGTGGTGACGATGACGCTGTCAGATGTGCTGAACAACACGGCAACCGCCATCGTCGCCGCCCCGGTTGGTATCGCCATGGCGGGCACGCTCGGCACTTCGCCCGATCCCTTTCTGATGGCCGTGGCGGTCGCAGCGTCTTCGGCGTTCCTCACGCCCATTGGGCACAAGAACAATATGCTGATCCTCGGCCCCGGTGGCTATGAGTTTGGCGATTACTGGCGCATGGGCCTGCCGCTGGAGATCCTCGTCATCGCAGTAGGGTTGCCGATGATCCTGCTGGTCTGGCCGCTCTGATCCCAAGGACGCGCCGTTCCGGCGCGACGACATACCTCGCGGCAACGGTTCCCCGTTGCCGCTCAGGCCGCGTCACAGCGGCCAGAAGAGCGGGATCAGAAAGCTCGCACTGATGGCAAGCGTCAGGTTCAGCGGAATGCCGACCTTGAGGTAGTCGGTGAAGCGGTATCCGCCCGGGCCATAGACCAGCATATTGGTCTGATAGCCGATGGGCGTCGAAAACGCCGCCGAGGCCGCGAACATCACTGCGACCACGAGCCCCCTCGGGTCGAGCCCCAGCGAATGCCCAAGCTCGATCGCGACCGGGGTGAAGATCACGCCCACTGCATTGTTCGACACAATCTCGGTCAGGAGCATGGCCAGAAGGTAGACGGCAAGGATCACCATCTGCGGCGGCAGATCGGTCAAAGCCGGGCTGATCCAGCCGACGATCAGACGCGCGGCACCGGTATCATCAAGCGCGGCCCCCACTGCGAGCATCGCGAAGATCAGCGCGAGAAGCCGTCCCTCGATAAAGGAAAACGCTTCCTCGGCGTCAATGCAGCGGGTGATCAGCACCGCCGCGACGCCGACAATCGAGAGGGCAAGAATTGGTGCCACGCCAAGGCCGGACAGAACCACGATCCCTGCAAGCACGCCGAAAGCCACCGGTGCCATCTTGCGCCGATACGCCTTGACCGTGGGTTTCGCCACATCGACAAGGTCCATATCGGCCGCAAGCCGCTGGATATCCTCCGCCGCGCCTTCCAAGAGCAACGTATCACCCACAACCACCACCAGATCGTCGAGCTGGCGGCCGATATTCTGGTTCCGCCGATGCACGGCGAGCGGATAGACACCGTAGCGGCGGCGCAAGCGCAACTCACCAAGGCTTCGGCCGATCATCCGGCAGCCGGGTGAGATCAGCACCTCGACCGTCTCGGTCTGGATCGACGAAAGCTTGTCGACCAGCCGGATATCGCGGTTGTCCTGCAACCCAAGCAGTTCGGCCATTTCAGTGCGCAACACGACCCGGTCGCCCGCCTGCAACACCACCGGCGCCAGATCGCGGCGCAGCGACGCATCGCCGCGCAAAACGTCGATCACCCGCACGCCGGAGCGCTTGAACAGATCGACTTCCAACACGGCCTGACCGATCAGTTTACTGTCCTCGGGCAGCGCCACCTCGGTGAAGAACTTCAGTTTGCGCCGGTCGGCCAGCATTACCCCCATCGATTGCCGGTCGGGCAGAAGCCGACGGCCGATCACCGCGACATAGATCATGCCGATAAAGACCTGAATCGCGCCAAGCGGCGTTATTTCGAAGATGGTAAACGGCTCCATGCCGCTGCTGCGGGCCACGCCATCGACCAGAAGGTTGGTCGAGGTGCCGATCAGCGTCATCGTCCCGCCAAGGATCGCGGCATAGGAAAGCGGGATCAGAAGTTTCGAAGGCGAGACATTCAACCGCCGCGCAATCGAGACCATGACCGGGATCATCACCACGACGACGGGCGTATTGTTGAGAAAGGCCGAAGCCACCGCCACGAAGCCGAAGAGGATCACCAGCGTCACCGTCGGGCGGTGATCGGCATTGGCCTCGGCCGTCTGGGTCAGCCATTCCAGCGTGCCGGTCCGCACGAGCGCGCCCATGATCAGGAACATCGCGGTGATGGTCCATGGCGCGGGATTGGTCAGCGCCTGCAACCCCAGCTCATAAGGCAGAAGGCCGAAGACAAGGCACAAAGCCGCGCCACCGATGGCAACGACCTCGACCGGATAGCGTTCGCGCACGAACATGACGAACATGCCGACGACGATCAGAAGTGTGAAAATGGCCCGGCCATCAGCCGAAAGGGGGAGGTCGATCATTCAATGATCCTGCATTTCATGACGTGCGATATTATCTTCCCCCATGGGCAGGGCAAGGACGCTGTCATCGCGCCGCGCGGGTCGGGGCTGAACAAGAAAGAGACCGAGGAAGACGACGCCAAGCGCCCCCCAGACCCAGAGCGAATAGCGCTCGCCAAGGATCAGCATCGACCAAAGCACGCCGGTTCCGGTGATAAGGTAGCTGACCTGCGCAGCAAAGATCGCGCCGCCCTGACCGACAACCCAGACATAACCGGCATAGGCCAGCGCATGGATCACCGCCGTGGCGATCAGCGCACCATCGGCGCGGGTCAAAGGCAAGGCAGGCGTGATCCAGCTGTCAGTCAAGACCGCCAGCGCCAGCGCCGGGACAAGGCCCAGCAGCGAGGCGCCGGTCAGCAGTTCGACCGGACCAAGTCCGGCGCTGCCAAGTTTGCCCAGCCCCGTAGCCTCAAGCGCATAGAAGAAGGCGCAGGCAAGGGCCACGGGCACGAAGGCAAGGGCTGCCTTGTCGGGCAGGCTCGCCTCGGGCAGGACGATCATCAGGATACCGGCAAGCCCGGCCAGAATGCCGAGAAAACGCACCGGCTCTGGCCGTTCCAGCCCAAGCGCCAGCGCCAGCGGCAGGGCGAACATCGGCACCAGCGCGATAAAGACCGCGACCAGCCCGGCAGGCAGGCCTTCCTGCGCGTAGAAGAAGGCGGCATTGGGCAGGATCGTCCCCATGACCGCGATAAACGCGTAGCGGATCAGGGCCGCAGGGTGAAAGGGCAGCGCCCGCCCCCGCACCATCAGCCAGCCGCCCAGCATCAGGAAGCCAATGACCAACTGCCAGAAGATGATGCCGAAATGTCGATAACCGCCAAGGATGATGAACTTGGCCAAAGGCGTTGTCAGGCCCCAGCTTGTCCCGATCACGATAAGTGCGGCAAAAAGCCAGCGGGCCTGCATCAGGGCCGCGCCTCTTCCAGCCGCCCACCGATGCGGATCATCCGCACACGGGTGGCCTTGCCGGTGCGGTCATCGGTCTCGACATAGGTGCCGCAAAGCGTCGCCTCGCCATTCGCAGGGGTGAAACGCTCTTTCTGCATACCGGTCACGAAGCGGCGCATCGGCTCCAGCTTTTCCATGCCGATGACCGAGTTGTAATCGCCGCACATGCCCGCATCGGCCTGAAACGCGGTGCCGCCCGGCAGGATCTGCGCATCGGCCGTCGGGATATGGGTATGGGCACCGACGACAAGGCTCGCCCGCCCGTCGCACCAATGGCCCATGCCCATCTTCTCGCTCGTCGCTTCGCAATGGATCTCGACCATGGCGGCCTGCACCGCGCCGCCAAGGGGATGGGTCTTCAGCACCGTCTCGATGGCTGAAAACGGATCGGCGAAGGGCCGCTTCATGAAGACCTGACCCAGAACCTGCGCCACCAGAACCTTGCGCCCGCCCGTCGCCTCATAGACCCGCGCGCCCTTGCCCGGGGCGGTCTTGGCGAAATTCAGGGGGCGCAGGATGCGCGGTTCGGTTTCGATGAAAGACAGCATGTCCTTCTGGTCGAAGGCATGATCGCCCAGCGTCACACAATCCGCCCCCGCCTCCAGCAGCGCCTTTGCATGGGCAGCCGACAGCCCCGCGCCCGAGGTCGCGTTCTCACCATTGACCACGACGAAATCGAGGCCCCATTCCGCGCGCAGGCCCGGCAGGCGCTGGGTAATCCCCGCGCGGCCCGTCCGCCCCACGACATCGCCAAGAAAAAGCAGCTTCATGCGCCCTGCCTAAGCTGCCGCCGTGACAAGAGCAAGGGCCGCGCGGGTCCGAGAACGGGACGTCAGGTCGCCGGATCACTCGGCCGGGTCGGTGCGGACGATCTCGATCTTCACCTTGGTGACAAAGGCGGCAAGCGCGCCGATGGTCAGCGGTACTTCCAGAACCAGATCGCCATCGGATTCGGTGATGCGGATGCGCTTGACCTCAGCCTCGGCGGCAAGCTCCTTGACCCGCGCCACAAGCTGATCGCCCGCGACCTCGATCTCCTCGGTCCAGGTGCGTTTCTTCGGGGCTTCGGTCTTCGGATCTTTGGTGTCGGCATCGGTCATGTCTCTGCCCTCCTTGTGATGGCTGGCGGCAGGATGAGTCGAGTCGGGTTGGCTGTCGTTGACGGGGATCAAAGAGCGCCATTCTTCGCCCGAACAGAGGGCAGCGCCCGAGCGTCGGGGTGGGCGAAAACCGCCCTCCCGCGCTGGGGGGCTGCCCGGCCCGTAAGCGAACCAGGTGCGGTTGACCTGTAGGCGCGCTATCTGGCGACGATGGAGTGATTGTCACCTCCGGAGCAGTGCCGGGTCCAGGATGAACTGCTTCAAGGTGCTTGGTCAGCCATTGATGACCCGAAATTTCGATCGCCAGGTCGCGGAACTGCAAGCCCGCATCGCCGCGCTTAACCGCTACACCGCGCCTGGCATTCCCGGCACAGTGGCCGCAGGTTAAATCCGTCAGGGGAAACGCGAAGCCCGGCCATCAGACATCTTGTGCACAAAGGCCTGACGAGCATCAAACGTCAGCACCTAAAGCACTTCGGTTTCCATTCAGATAGCAAGTATCAGAATTCGAACGAAAAAAGATCGAGTTCTGATTCAATGTAAACCCGAAACGCCATAACATCACAGCTGCGCCAGGATGCCCCGCGCCCGGTCGCAATCGGCATGCATCTGGGCAACAAGCGCGTCGAGCCCGTCGAAGGTCATCTCGGGCCGCAGATAGTCGATGAGAGCGACCGACAGGTGTTCGCCGTAAAGGCTGCCCTCAAAGTCAAAGAGGAAGCTTTCGAGGTTCGGTTTGTTTTCCCCGAACATCGGCCGCACCCCAAGGCTGGCTGCACCGTCATAGCTGCCCTGATGCGGACCGGTCAGGATATCGACCTTGACCGCATAGACACCAAGTTTGGGCAGATGAAGACCGCCGACCCCCATATTGGCCGTGGGAAAGCCCAGATCGCGTCCGCGCTTGTCACCATGCAGCACCTCGCCTTCGATTCTGTGCCAGTGGCCGAGCATTTTGGAGGCATCGCCGGGCCTGCCTTCGGCCAATGCCATGCGGATCGCGGTCGAGGAGACTTCGACACCTTCGAACGCGACAAGTTCGGCGATGGTGACACCGAACCCATACCCGGCCCCGGCGCGGCGGAGCGTGTCGACATCGCCCTTGCGGCCCTTGCCGAAGCAGAAATCGGCGCCGACGGTGACATGGGAAACACCAAGGCCGTTGACCAGCACTTCGCGGACGAACTCCTCCGCCGTCATACCGGACAACACCGCATCGAACGGCAGTTCATAAAGCTGATCAACGCCCAGCTTTTCCAGACGGTGGGTCCGCGCCTCGGCATTCATCAACCGGAAGGCGGGGGCCCCGGGGGCAAAGAACTGACGCGGATGCGGTTCGAAAGTAACGATGCCAAGCGGCGTGCCCGGGCGCTGCGCCTGTCCGATCACCGCCTGATGACCCAGATGGACGCCGTCGAAATTGCCCATGGCGACCGAAGCGCCCCGATCGGCATCCGTCAAACCAGTCCAGTGGAAATGCCTCTGCATCGGCCCCCGTCGGGCGGGAGCGCCCGCCGCCTCAGTCGAACTTGCGGCTTGGCGCCAGAACCAGCGCTTCGCCCTTGAGTACGACCGTATCGCCCACTGCGCAGTGGGTTTCAAGGGTGACACGCCGCCGGGAGTGATCGATGGCCGTGACCTTGACCTCGGCATAGACGGTATCGCCCGGGCGCACAGGCGCCATGAACTTGAGGCTTTGCCCAAGATAGACCGTGCCATGGCCCGGAAGCTGTTCGCCTATCACGGCCGAGATCAGGCCCGCCGTCAGCATCCCGTGGGCGATGCGACCTTCGAAAATCGTGTCGCGGGCATAGTCATCGTCAAGATGGACCGGATTGTGATCGGTCGAGACCTCGGCGAACATCTCGATATCGCGGTCGGTGATCGTTTTCTGAAGATAGCGGGTCATCCCGATCTCCAGATCTTCGATACAGATCGTTCCGCGCGGTTGGTTATCCAGCATCATCCCGAATCCCGAAAGCTCATGTTGCAGTGCAGCATAAGTCAGGTTGCGATTTCGCGCAATCCGGCAGGGTAATTATTCTATTATTCCGTGCGCTGGATCGAAAGATTGTTGCCCTCTGGTCATATTCTATCGCAGGCGGCCTATATTGTGCGTCGGGGTCATCTCAATCCCGGCCAGCCACTCCTCCAGAAGTCCGGGATCTGGATTTTCGACATCCGCCCCGAACCGCGCCGCTTCCAGCCCGCCGGTGATGAAGAGCGTATCGATGCCCTCGCCCATGCCGCCCTTGATATCCGTGCCGATACCATCGCCCACGGCAAGAATGCGGGCATCGTCGATCACCCTGTCGTTCAGCGCGGTCAGACGCCGCCGGGCCAGATCATAGATCGGCGGATGCGGCTTGCCGAAATAAAGGCTCTCGCCCCCCATCTCGGTATAAAGCTGCGCCAGCTTTCCCGCGCACCATTCCCGCGTCTCGCCGCGATCGACGACAATATCGGGATTGGCGCAGAGAAGCTTCAGCCCCTTGGTCTTGGCATAGAGGAAATCGGGGCGGTAGAGATCGGGATCGGCCACGGGATCGGCGGGGCCGGTACAGACGATGCCCTCGGCCTCGGCCAGCGCGACCTTTTCGATAGAGAGCGGCGCGTCGAGGATCCTCAGCGGTTCGAAAAAGCCCGCGTCCTTTTCGTTGTCGCCAATGAAGTAGAC